>NZ_JRKB01000025.1:0-165365 GCF_000800945.1 Plesiomonas sp. ZOR0011 | reverse complement strand
GCTTGGGCTTCCCACCGTTCCGTGGCGGTGCCTGCCGTTATCTGGATAGCCTCGGTAGTGCTCACTATGTGGCACAGGCCGATGCCTTAAGTGCGCTGGGCGCCTTGTATCAGGTTCCGGATGGACTGCGTGATAAAGCCAGCCGTAACGACACTTATTATCCGCGCCATCGCCTGCCGGCCTGAGGGAGAAATTGAACATGAAAAACGTTGTCATTGTTGACTGCCTACGCACCCCAATGGGCCGCTCTAAGGGTGGGGCATTTCGTCATGTGAGAGCCGAAGATTTATCGGCGCATCTGATGCGCGAACTGCTGCGGCGTAATCCCCAAGTGGCCCCTACGGCGCTGGAAGATATTTACTGGGGTTGCGTGCAACAAACCCTGGAGCAGGGCTTTAACATTGCCCGTAACGCCTCACTGCTGGCGGGGATCCCGCACTCCGTGGGCGCGGTCACGGTGAACCGCTTGTGCGGCTCTTCTATGCAAGCGCTGCACGATGCCACCCGCGCCATCATGACCGGCGATGGTGAGATCTTCATGATTGGTGGGGTCGAGCACATGGGGCATGTGCCGATGTCGCACGGCGTCGACTTCCATCCAGGGTTGTCACGCTCCGTGGCCAAAGCGGCAGGGATGATGGGATTAACCGCCGAGATGCTCGGTCGCCTGCATGGCATTAGCCGCCAGATGCAAGACGAGTTTGCTGCGCGTTCGCACCAGCGCGCCCATCAAGCCACCGTCGAAGGCCGTTTTAAGGCTGAAATTGCCCCGCTGACGGGCCATGATGCCGACGGCACGCTGACGTTGTTCAATGTTGATGAGGTGATCCGGCCGGAAACGACCGTGGCGTCACTCAGCGCCTTGCGTCCGGCCTTTGATCCGGTCAACGGCACTGTCACCGCCGGCTCGTCGTCGGCGCTGTCTGATGGCGCCGCCGCGATGCTGCTGATGAGCGAGGATAAAGCCCGTGAATTAGGCCTCCCGATCCGTGCGCGTATCAAAGCGATGGCGATTGCCGGATGTGACCCGTCCATCATGGGTTATGGCCCAGTACCGGCCAGCCGCAAGGCGCTACAGCGCGCCGGTTTAACGATCGCCGATATCGATGTGGTCGAGTTAAACGAAGCCTTCGCCGCCCAAAGCTTGCCGTGCGTGAAAGACTTAGGCTTGCTGGAGGTGATGGACGACAAGGTCAACCTCAACGGCGGCGCGATTGCCTTGGGCCACCCACTCGGTTGCTCTGGCGCGCGGATCTCCACCACCTTGATTAACCTGATGGAAGCGCGTGATGCTCAGTTTGGTCTGGCGACCATGTGTATCGGGTTAGGTCAGGGCATTGCCACCGTCTTTGAGCGCGTGTAAAGCTCACATGCGGTAAAACAAAACGGCAGGACCCAGATCCTGCCGTTGTTCGTTTACGCAGCACCCTTCCCCGAACCTATTCGCGGTGAAAGTTCACTACCCATTAAAATCGGGTGAGCCTTTCATCCGCCGCACACAGGCTGTTGTGATGGCGTTCTACCCGCAGTGCTTGGCCGATAATGCCGGCACTGGCGACAAAAATCTGCATATAGCCAAACAGCTCCAGCGTCTCTTCCACCGTTTCTTTGATCATGCGCGCATAGCCGTCTTGCAGCAGCATCTGCCACAAACTGCTCATCCCCATCAAGCGGGAGAACACCAGCAAGGTCACCAGACCACACAGCAGGCCACCAAAAAACGGGCTGCGTACCATCATCGCCAAACCGCGCAAGGTAGCCGCCCGCTCTTTCCACGCCACGCTGAGCGCCAAAGCGGCCACCAGCAACGCCGGTACCACCCAAAAACCGTGGAACACCACATCCAAAAAAGCATCCAGTTCACGGATCAGCAAGCAGGCAAAAAAGCCGCCCACCAAGGTCGCCGCCGGGCGCCATAAGCGGCTATGCCGAGCCAGCGCAAAATAGCCCAACACCAGCAAAAACAGTAATACCTCTTGGGTCAGCTCCACCCAAGAAAACTCCGACAGGTTATGGGCATCGAAATAGACATCCAGCCGGAGTAATCCCACCATGCCTGCAGCGCATAGTGCCAATACCACAAACGCCAGTAAGGCGCGCAGGACCACTGCTAAATCAGTCTTCATGCTGTTCTCTATTGATGTGTAATTATGCTTAGTTACACAAAATGTTGCCAAATTATGTGACCAAGTTCAAATAAAGAACACCTATGAAAGCCAATCCCAGCCGGATAAAACAGACAATTAATTTATATTTATATTATTAATCAATAAGAAAGAGATCAGTCCGCCGCTGATAAAAAACCGCGCTCGAAACCGAACCCAACCGCAGAAGCCACCAGTGCCAGTAGCGTAAGTGGTGAGCAGGATGTTTCCAGCCATTGCAATAACAGCAAGCTGGTGGAGATGAAACACAGGGCGCCGTACATGGCGAGACGGTCATTCAACGTAAACATGAGAGGATCCCCGCAGCAGTGCCTAGCCTGAGGATTACCCTAATCGATGGCAGATTTTTTGCTGTTAGCCTGTTGGCAATTTGCCCCTTTTTTACGCTAAAGATTGGAGATGTGTGAGTTTACTCATTAAACTACTGCGCATATCCACTGCCCACCGCTCGCGCTGCGCGAGCAGAGTCACGGGCAGCATTAACGCTCAGACTTTTGACTTGCAGGATTGCTGTAGCATGAATTCCGTTGTCCCAGATCACACACTGGATGCCCAAGGGCTACGCTGCCCAGAGCCGGTGATGATGGTGCGTAAAACCATCCGCAATCTGACCACAGGCCAGACGCTGCTGATTGTGGCGGACGATCCGTCCACCACCCGCGATATTCCCAGCTTCTGCCGCTTTATGGATCACCAGTTGCTCGAGGCCCAAATCGAGAGCCTGCCGTATCGCTATCTGATCCGCAAAGGCGCGTAAAGCAAACAGCGCTTAACGGCCAGCTCGCGCATTAAGACTATGCCTCCGGCCAGCTGTCACTCGATTCCGCGCGATTTTGTTGCAGCTGACTCAGCTGATGGCGCAGACGGCGATTTTCTTCCCGCAGCGGCTGCACGTAACGCCAGCGGATCCACGACTCCAACGCCAAATAACCGGTGATCAGGCAGCCAATCAACAGCGGTAAGCCGGCATCGGTTAAGATCAGCGCCAGCATGTTGAGCAAAAAGGCAAAGTGAAAAAACAGACACTGCTTTTTCGCCGATAACAGTGGAAAACGTCGCCACATAAGCTGCTCCTTATCGGTATGGGTCTGACCCAAAGCGGCGTCGGGTGTTGGTACTCTCGGCACGTTCACTCCCGAAGCCCTCTTCAGTGTAGAAGTCCTACGCGCAGTCGGCTGCCGCGCCGGTCGCAAATCGGTGATTTTCTCTTTACGCCGAGCGCCTGCGTACACTGCACGTTTGACAAGCTATAATCAGCGCCTAAGAGGCTGCCGACCCAAAGCAGCAGGCGAATATGGGCGAGATCCCAGCACCGCCATCCTTCCCTACCTCGTTTTATATTTAGCAAGGAGAGTGCATGAGCAGTATCGAACGCATCGGCACCACGGCCCGTTGGTCAGACATCGTGATCCACAATCAAACCGTTTATCTGGTTGAAGTGCCGAGCCAACTGGATACCGATATCACTGGGCAAGCCCATGAGGTGCTGGCCAGCCTAGAGGCGCTGCTAAAACAAGCGGGCTCTGACAAATCGCGCATTCTGTCGGCCACCATTTATCTGAAAGATATCAGCGAGATCGCGGCCTTTAATGCGGTGTGGGATGCTTGGCTGCCGAGCGGCAGTGCGCCGGTACGTGCCTGTGTGCAGGCAGTGATGGCCGATCCGGGTTACCGCGTCGAAATTCAGCTGACGGCAGCGCGCTAAACGCGATTTTCCGCATCTCCGGTATTCACTTCTTCTCTGTCAGTCGGTAAGTAAAGAAACTACAGAGATAAAAAAACCGCTGCCCCTTTCGGTGACAGCGGTTTTTTTCTACCTGTTACGGTAGCAGCCAAATCACTGGATTGGGCTTAAAGTAATCTCAACACGGCGGTTTTGCGCACGGCCGCTTTCGGTGTTGTTAGAGGCGATCGGATTATCCGGGCCGGCACCGTAGGTACGCAGACGGGAAGCTGACACGCCCTGCATCATCAGGTTTGATGCCACAGATTGCGCACGACGCTCAGACAGCTGCATGTTGTAAGCGCGCTTACCGGTGCTGTCGGTATAACCGATGATGTTCACCATGGTCTTTTCGTATTCTTTCAGGATCATGGCTACACCACTTAAGGTGTTGATACCGGCAGGCTTCAGGCTGGTGCTGTTAGTATCAAACGTCACGTTGTTTGGCATGTTCAGGATGATGTTGTTACCGTCACGGGTCACACTCACACCGGTGCCACGCAGCTGCTGACGCAACTTCGCTTCTTGCACATCCATGTAATAACCGATACCACCACCCAGCGCTGCACCGGCTGCGGCACCAATCAAAGCACCTTTACCGCGGTCTTTCTTGGAAGAAGAGGCCACACCAATCAATGCCCCCGCTAATGCACCTATCGCAGAGCCACTCGCTGCTTTCGCAGTCTGCTCTTCATTGGTGTACGGGTTTACCGTGGTACAACCGGACAGAGCCACGGAAACACACAGAGCGCCAACCAGCGCTTTGATTTTATTACTCATTATTGTTTACCTAACTTATTCCATCTACGCGCACAAAAACGGGTTGCCGGTAACCCGACCCCCCTTGCCCAGCGCTACGGGACATTGAAGCGCCGTATTGCATCAATTCGGTCTGCATTTGGCAACCCATTTCATGCGCAGGCCTGCATTCCTGACACTTTGTATACTCACTTTCGCGCTAGCAGCAGGCCCAATGGCGGTTTACCACAGCAAAGTGATAATCCCGAGTGCAGCAAACACCATCGCTGCCGCGCGGTGGCCCCAATCCGACTTCATGTACGGACTTAAGCGTTCACCAAACCACAGCATCGGCGCATTGGCGGCAATCATGCCCAAGGTCGAACCGATCATCACCAGCGTCACGTTGTCATAACGCGCGCCAAGCAACGTGGTCGCAATTTGGGTTTTATCGCCAATCTCGGCAATAAAGAAGATCACCAGTGATGTCCAGAACGGATGCCCGCCCTTCACTTCACCGTTATCTTTATCCGGGATCAACACCCAACCGGCCATCAGCAGGAAGCCGACGCCCACTACCCAACGCATAATCTCCGGCGTTAAATAGTTGCTCAGCTCCACCCCAATCCAGGCAGCCAAAAAGTGATTAAACAAAGTGGCACAAACAATAGCAGCCAGAATCCACCAAGGTTTGCGAAAACGTGCCACCAGCAGCAAAGTCAGCAGTTGGGTTCTATCGCCCATTTCGGCCAACGCCACGGAAGCAAAGGAAGTTGCAATTATCGACACGACATACTCATCAGGGGCGGGGGCCAACGTAAACATATGGCGTAACGCTGTCCCCGCCCCTGCGGTTACAGTCGTTAGCCATAGGTCTCGTCAACCTCAAAGATGCGAGGCCGCTGCCGCCATGCCCTTCGGGCAAGTTTGTTGACGACAGCTTTGCTACACCGAACAGGTACTGGCGTACCGGCAACGTATGTTGCAAAAGACTACTCCCCCATGACGGAAGAGAGACGTATCCGAAACAGAGAAAAGGATACGAAACGCCGGCATTTTACTGACTAAAAACCGCTGAAACAAGCAGCGATTCACTACCGACTGTCGTCTTTGTCAGTAAAGTGCGCACCATTGCAGCGCGCATGCCAGTCACAGCAGGTGAGATGATCGTTCACCAAACCGGCTGCTTGCATAAAGGCATAACAGATAGTGGGGCCAACAAAGGTAAAGCCGCGCTTTTTCAACGCCTTGCTCATCGCCACCGACGCCGGCGTACTGGCCGGCACCTGCTCTGCGCTGGCAAAATGATTGACCTGCGGCTGCCCACCGACAAACGACCACAGCAGAGTACTGAAGTCTTCTCCCTGCGCTTGAAGCGCCAAATAAGCACGCGCATTTTGCACCAGCGCGGCCAGCTTGCGCCGGTTACGAATCAGGCCGCTGTCTTGCATCAATCCAGCCAACTGCGCCTCACTGAGCGCGGCCATGCGGCCGGCCGCAAAGCCGAAAAAGCAGTGCCGGTAGTGCGCCCGCTTTTTCAGTACCGTGATCCAAGATAGCCCCGCTTGCTGACCTTCCAGACATAACAGTTCAAACAGACGGTCGCCGTCATACAAAGGGCGTCCCCACTCCTGATCGTGATAGGCCAGATAAAGGGGATCGTCACTCACCCAGTTGCAACGCTGCATTCCGCCTCCTTTAAGTGTTTCTATTAAAGCTGTGCAAACGGTATACTAATTTCCTTTATCTCAACCTCAGCGAATTGGCAATCCATAATTATGGCTAAGTTCGATATTAAGACCTTTCAAGGCCTGATCCTGACTTTGCAGGACTACTGGGCCCGTCAGGGTTGCACCATTGTGCAGCCGCTCGATATGGAAGTGGGTGCCGGTACCTCCCACCCGATGACTTGTCTGCGCGCACTGGGCCCAGAGCCGATTGCAGCCGCTTACGTACAGCCATCCCGCCGCCCAACTGACGGCCGTTACGGGGAAAACCCAAACCGCCTGCAGCACTACTATCAGTTCCAGGTGATCATCAAGCCTTCTCCTGACAACATTCAGGAGCTGTACTTAGGCTCGCTCAAAGAGCTGGGGCTCGATCCGCTCATCCACGACATCCGCTTCGTGGAAGATAACTGGGAAAACCCAACGCTGGGTGCCTGGGGTCTGGGCTGGGAAGTGTGGCTGAACGGTATGGAAGTCACCCAGTTCACCTACTTCCAGCAAGTTGGCGGTCTAGAGTGTAAGCCGGTGACCGGTGAGATCACCTATGGTCTTGAGCGTCTGGCCATGTACATTCAGGGCGTAGACAGCGTTTACGATCTGGTATGGAGTGACGGTCCGCTGGGTAAAACCACCTACGGCGATGTGTTCCACCAGAACGAAGTGGAGCAATCCACCTATAACTTCGAACATGCCGATGTGGATTTCCTGTTCCAGTGCTTCGAACAGTACGAGAAAGAAGCCCTGCACCTGCTGAATCTGGAAAAGCCACTGCCATTGCCAGCGTATGAGCGCATTTTGAAGGCGGCCCACTCCTTCAACCTGTTGGATGCCCGTAAAGCGATTTCGGTGACCGAGCGTCAGCGTTACATCCTGCGCATCCGTACCCTGACCAAAGCGGTAGCCGAAGCTTACTATGCCTCTCGTGAGGCACTGGGCTTCCCTATGTGTCAGCGTGAAACTCACCCAGCAGAGGCGAAATGATATGACGCAACAAGCGACCTTTCTGGTAGAAATTGGTACCGAAGAGCTGCCACCAAAATCCCTGCGCGCACTGGCCGAAGCCTTTGCCGCTAACTTCACTGCCGAGCTGGATAAAGCCAATCTGGCGCACGGCCCAGTGCAGTGGTTTGCTGCGCCGCGTCGTCTGGCGCTGAAAGTGATCGACCTGCAAAAATCCCAGCCGGATCAGCAGATTGAAAAACGCGGCCCTGCGGTTGCCCAAGCATTTGGCGCGGATGGTCAACCAACCAAAGCCGCTGAAGGCTGGGCGCGCGGTTGCGGGATCACCGTCGACCAAGCCGAGCGTATGGTGACCGATAAAGGCGAATGGCTGCTGCACCGCGCCGTAGTGGCCGGTCGTCCAGCCAAAGAGCTGCTGTGCGACATAGTCGACAGCGCGCTGGCCAAACTGCCAATGCCAAAGCCAATGCGCTGGGGCGACAAGAGCACCTACTTTATCCGTCCAGTGCACACCGTTACCCTACTGCTGGATGACGAGCTGGTTCCTGGCACCATTTTGGGGATCCACTCCGATCGCGTCATTCGCGGCCACCGCTTCATGGGCGAAGCCGAGTTTGAAATCGAGCACGCCGAGCAATACCCAGAGCTGCTGCGCCAGCGCGGTAAAGTGGTTGCTGACTATGCTGAGCGTAAAGCACTGATCCTGCGTGATGCCGAGCAAGCGGCGGCTGAGCTGGGCGGTAAAGCAGACATCAGCGAAAGCCTGCTGGAAGAAGTCACCTCACTGGTGGAATGGCCAGTGGTGCTGACTGCTAAGTTTGAAGAGAAATTCTTGGCGGTGCCAGCCGAAGCGCTGGTGTACACCATGAAAGGTGACCAGAAGTACTTCCCAGTCTACGCCGCCGACGGCAAACTGCTGCCAAACTTCATCTTTGTGACCAACATTGAGTCCAAAGATCCGCAGCAAATCATCAGCGGTAACGAGAAAGTGGTGCGCCCACGTCTGTCGGATGCGGAGTTCTTCTTCAAAACTGACCTGAAGCACAAGCTGGCCGACCGCCTGCCTCGTCTGGAAACCGTGCTGTTCCAACAGCAACTGGGAACCCTGCGTGACAAGACCGATCGTATCGAGCAGATGGCCGGTTTCATCGCCAGCCAAATCGGTGCCGATGTAAACCACGCGCGCCGCGCCGGTCTGCTGTCTAAGTGTGACCTGATGACCAACATGGTGTTCGAATTTACCGACACCCAAGGCGTCATGGGCATGCACTATGCCCGTCATGATGGCGAAGCCGAAGATGTGGCGGTAGCCCTGAACGAACAGTACATGCCGCGCTTTGCTGGCGATGCCCTGCCATCTTCAGCGGTTGCCTGCGCCGTCGCGATTGCCGACAAGATGGATACCCTGGCCGGTATTTTCGGTATCGGTCAACACCCGAAAGGGGATAAAGACCCGTTCGCCCTGCGCCGCGCCGCATTGGGCGTGCTGCGGATCATCGTGGAAAAAGACCTGCCACTGGATCTGACCACACTGACCGAGCATGCGGTAGCCCTGTACGGTGATAAACTGAGCAATACCAACGTGGTCACTGACGTGGTCGACTTCATGCTGGGCCGTTTCCGCGCTTGGTATCAAGACGAAGGCTTCAGCGTTGATGTCATTCAAGCGGTACTGGCACGTCGTCCTACCCGTCCAGCCGATTTTGATGCCCGCGTGAAAGCGGTATCGCACTTCCGTACTCTGGACGCGGCGGCGGCACTGGCGGCGGCCAACAAGCGGGTGTCCAACATTCTGGCGAAAGTAGAAGGCGCGCTGCCAAGTGCTATCGACAGCAGCCTGCTGCAAGAGCCGGCTGAAAAAGCGCTGGCCGAGCAAGTGCAGAGTCTGTCTGCCAAGCTGCAGCCACTGTTTGCTGAAGGTCGCTACCAAGAAGCGCTGACTGAACTGGCCGCCCTGCGCGAGCCGGTCGATGCCTTCTTTGACAGCGTGATGGTCATGGCGGATGACGTTGCCCTGCGTAACAACCGTCTGACCCTGCTGAGCACCCTGCGCGATCTGTTCTTGCAAGTGGCGGATATCTCCGTACTGCAATAAGCAGCGGTAAGCATCGTGACTAACCCCGCTTCGGCGGGGTTTTTTTATGCCCTATCCTTATCTGCCCACATATCCATGTTTATCCCCATGCCTAACCGCAATCACAGCCATGGTGCACAGCGCACGGTAATGCTTAGTTACACAGTACGGCCACGCAAAACGTGCTAACCATAGCCAAGCGTCGCCCTACGATCTATGGTTAGCAGCATCGCACCTTTTTTATTCGATTGACGTTATCCCTGTCCGGCTCTGACTCCTGATGAGTCGGCCCGTCTCAGGCTGAGGATCTCTTCATGCACTTCTCGCAATTTGGCGAAAAATTCATGCGTCCTGCCGGCGTAACCCAGATGATGAGCGATCTGGAAGACGGTATCTACAGCGCCGATACCGTGATGTTAGGCGGAGGCAACCCCGCTTCCATCCCCGAAATAGAGGCGTATATTGCACAGCAACTGGCCACGCTGCAGCAGCAAGGTGAGCTGCGCGAACTGGTGTGTAACTACAGCCCTCCGCCACGTGGGGAAGATTTTGCCACTACCTTGTGCCGGCTGTTTAACCAGCTGTATGACTGGGATCTCACCCCGGACAACATTGCCCTGACCAACGGCAGCCAGTGCGCCTTTTTCTACCTGTTTAACCTGTTTGCCGGCCATGATGCGCACGGTCGCCAGCGCAAAGTGTTATTCCCCCTTAACCCGGAGTACATCGGCTATACCGATGCTGGCTTAGAAGCCGGTCAGTTTATCTCGACCCATCCACATATTCAGATGCAGGACGATGGCTTTTTCAAATACCACATCGACTTCGAGCGCCTGCCGCTGGATGACAATACCGGCCTGATTTGTGTCTCACGCCCAACCAATCCCACCGGTAACGTGATCACCGATAGCGAGCTCGAACGCCTGAGCGAGTTGGCGCAGCAACACGATATTCCGCTGCTGATTGATAATGCCTACGGTCAACCGTTCCCCGACTTGCTGTACAGCAGCGCCTCGTTACCGTGGAACAGCCACACTATCTTGTGCATGAGCTTGTCCAAAATCGGTTTACCGGGCACCCGCTGCGGACTGGTGATCGCCGCGCCGGAGATTATCCGCGCCATTCGTAACCTCAACAGCATCATCAGTTTGTCCGTCAACGCCTTAGGCCCGTTGCTGCTGCAAGAGATGATCCAGCGTAACGATTTGCTCGACCTGTGCCAGAGCATCATCCGGCCGTATTACCAGAATAAAATCAATAAAGCGGTACACCTGCTACGGCGCCATCTGTCGGCTTCGCTCTGTCAGGTGCATCGTCCGGAAGGGGCGTTTTTCCTCTGGCTGTGGTTCCCGAAACTCACCATCAGCACCGATGAGCTGTACCAGCGCCTCAAGGCGCGCAAAGTGATTGTGGTGCCGGGCAGCTTCTTTGAGCTGGGTCTGGATGCGCCGTGGCCACATTTGCGCCAATGCATCCGGATCACCGTGATCCCCGATGCCGCCACCTTGGATCGTGGCCTGAAGATCATCGCCGATGAAGTGATCCGCGCCAGCGCCTGATCCGCCACGAACACTTCACTACACAACACCACAGCGCAGTCACCGATAAGGTGCTCACTGCGCCGTGGTACTTTTTTCTCTACCGCTCTTTTTTAGCGCTGCCAACCGGCACGTCTCGACGCGTCAACGTGATTAAATTTGCCGCACTTTCCCTTGCCGATCGCGCCCTTATGCCGTTATGGTAAGAAAAAAACGCTGCGTTATTGCTCAATATGACGCAATGACACTCCATATCGGCACAGGAAGTGATTTTCCCTTATGAACTGGTCTTTGTTTGGTGACAAATTTACCCGGCAAGCTGGCATTACCCAGCTGATGGACGATCTGAATGACGGACTGCGCACGCCGGGCGCCATCATGCTCGGCGGCGGGAATCCGGCGCGCATCCCGCAGATGCAAGATTACTTTACCGAGCGCTGCCGTCATCTGCTCGACAGCGGTGAGCTCACCGATGCGCTGTGTAACTACGACGGTCCTCAAGGCAAAGACAGCTTCTTGCACGCATTAGCCGCTTGGCTGCAACAGCAGTTTGGCTGGCCACTGACCGCCGAACACATCGCCCTGACCAACGGCAGCCAGAGTGCCTTTTTCTATCTGTTCAACTTGCTGGCCGGCCCAAATGCTGCAGGTCAGCAAAAGCGGATTTTATTTCCACTGGCACCCGAATACTTGGGCTACACCGACGGCGGCCTGCAAGACGCGCAGTTTCTGGCCCATCGCCCCCTGATTGAAGAGCTGGACGACGGCTTTTTCAAATACCATATCGACTTTGATACCTTGCCGCTGGGTGAGGATATCGGCCTGATTTGCGTGTCGCGCCCCACCAATCCTACCGGCAATGTGCTGACCGATCAGGAAATTACCCGCCTCGATGAACTCGCGCGTGCCCATCGCATTCCGCTGCTCATCGACAATGCTTACGGTTTGCCGTTTCCCGGCATCATCTTCAATGACGCCAAACCACACTGGAATGACAACACCATCTTGTGCATGAGCCTGTCTAAACTGGGGCTCCCGGGTCTGCGCTGCGGCATTGTGATAGCCCACCCACGCATCATTCGCGCAATCGGCAACCTCAATGGCATTATCTCGCTGGCTCCCGGCAGTGTCGGACCTGCGCTGGCGCTCGACATGCTACGCCGTGGCGATCTGCTGCGCTTAAGTGAACAGGTGGTTCGTCCGTTCTATCAGCAACGCTTGAGCCAGACTCTCGCCATCTTGCGCCGTTATCTGCCCACTAGCAGCTGTAAGATCCACCAGCCAGAAGGGGCGCTATTTTTATGGTTGTGGTTTGCAGGGCTACCTATCTCGACCCAAACCCTGTACGAACGCCTCAAAGCACGCGGTGTGCTGGTGGTTCCCGGCTGTCATTTCTTCACGGGGCTCGCGCAGCCGTGGCGGCATGCCGATGAGTGCATTCGCATGAACTATGTGCCAGAGCCAGAGTTGATTGAGCAAGGCGTGAAAATCTTAGCCGAAGAAATTGAGCGGGCGTGGCAGGAGGCGGGCGCCGCACAGCCATTGGCGGAGTAAAGCGGCGCGCAAAAAAATCGCGACCAACACAGACATAAAACAAACATACAGCAGACATAAAAAAACCCCGGTTAAACCGGGGTTTTTGTTTTCAAGCACCTGACATCAGAGGTCAGCGCGGCTTATTTTTTTACACACATTACGTGGTAAACGCCGTGCTCTTTCTCAGCACCTTCAGTTTCGTGTTCGAAACCTGGGAAGGTGTCATCCCACGCTTGCAGCGCTTTCAGGTAACCAATTTGTGGGCTGTTGTCGTCGCCGAAGTTTTCGCCGGACATCAGCATTGGGATACCAGGTGGATAAGGAATTACAGAGTTCGCGGCAGTACGGCCAGCCAGCTCGTTCACAGATACCAGCTCAACATTGTCAGCCACCAATTGGCCATATGCTTTACGTGGCAGCATATCCATTTGTGGCAGAGTAGAGTAAGCCAGGTTCAGTTTCACGCTTGGGTTGTGAGTCTTCAGGAAGTCGATCATCTTGTCGCCCAGATCGTGCATACCCAGACCTGCGTACACTTCTGGTGCAGTGGCTACCAGACCTGGCAGAACTTCTTCCAGTGGAGTGTTGGCATCGTAGTGCTTTTTGAACGCCATCAGGCTGTTCATCAGAGTCACCCACTTACCTTTGGTTACGCCCATGGAGAACAGGAACATAACTTGGAAGTCAGTGGTACGGGTAGGAACGATACCTACGCTAGACAGATAAGCAGTTACCAGTGCAGCTGGAACGCCTTTCTCTTGCAGAGAACCGTCTTTGTTCAGACCCGGAGTCAGCAGGCTCACTTTAACTGGATCCAGCATTACCCAATCTTCATCCAGATCGGCAAAGCCGTGCCATTCGTCACCTGGGTTCAGTTTCCAGCAAGACTGTTCAGAGCTCAGCAGAGAAACTGGCGCTTCAGCGAAGTCATAAGACTCGCCGCTTACTGGGTCGATAACAGTTTCTGGGTTCCAAGGCTTGAAGAACCAATCGTTGTTCTTCTCAGCATCGTGGAAAGAGCGCGCTACTGCTTGACGGAATTCAACCGCTTCAGTGATCACTTCAGTGGTCAGGTTGATACCTTGCTGACCATCCATCATCGCTGCCGCAACGTCGTTGGACGCAGCGATAGAGTACAGCGGAGAAGTGGTCGCGTGCATCATGTACGCTTGGCTGAATTGCTCTGGCTTGATGTTGCTACGGCCTTCACGCATGTGAATGTAAGAAGCCTGAGACAGTGCGTTCAGCAGTTTGTGCGTAGAGTGGGTAGCAAAGATAGTTGGTTGATCTTTACCGTGCGCTTCTTTATCACCACGCATTGCGTGGAAGCCCTTGTAGATAGGGTTGAAGCGAGAGTAACCGAACCAAGCTTCGTCGTAGTGAATACGATCGGTGCTTTGACCCAGCAGCTCTTGGATAGTGTCGCCGTTGTAGATCAGGCCGTCATAAGTACAGTTAGTTACCACACTGTAAGAAGGACGCTGATGTGGCGCTGCGCTCGCGAATTTGCTTTCTGCAATTTTCGCTTTGATAGCTTCAGGCTGCATCTGCTTTTTAGGGATTGGGCCGATGATGCCGTAAGCGTTACGAGTTGGAGTCATGTAAACCGGTGCAACACCAGTCAGCATCAGACCTTGTTCGATAGATTTGTGGCTGTTACGGTCACAGATCGCGATATCGTCTTCAGAGCAGCACGCTTGGAAGATGGTACGGTTTGCACCGGAAGTACCAACAACCAGAGAGTAAGAACGGTCAGCACCGAATACGCGAGCGATGTACTTCTCACTCTCACCGAAAGCACCGGTGTGGTCCAGCATTGAACCTAAAGAAGCACGTTCGATACCCATATCGGTACGGAAAATGTTTTCACCGTAGAAGTCGAAGAACTTACGACCGATAGGAGTCTTACAGAAACCGATACCACCTTGGTGGCCTGGCGCAGACCAGGAATACTCTTTCTCTTTCGCGTATTCCATCATGGCAGCCATCAGTGGCGGCATGATTGCTTTTTCATAACGCGCAACGGCAGCTTGCAGACGGCCAACGATGAAATCAGTGGTGTCATCCAGGATCATGAAGGTTTCAGTCACCAGCTTCATCACTTCAGCAGTAACGGCTTTGTTGTCACCGTGAGAGCTTACCAGCAGGAATACTGGGGCTTTCTCGTGACGCAGACGCAGCTGCTTCAGGAAGTCGATGATTTCTGCAGACTCAGACGGAACCCACTCAGCCATTACGCAGTCAACTGCTGCAGTAGAGGTTACATAGGTGGTCGCGTTCTCGTAAGAGTGAGCAAACTGAACCTGTTCACCCTTGCTGGTCAGAGAGGTCACAATCTTTTCGATTGCTTCTTCCAGCGGAAGGTTAGTAACAGTGCTGTTTCCTACGATCAGATATTTCTTATCACACATAGATAAACCCATCATTCAAGGTGTACGCCGCACATACCAAGGTGTGCTCGGATAAATATCCGCAGACATTTATCGTCTGTACGTTATAAAACGGTGATTTGATAATGTATTCAGATTCTTCGAATAGATTCATTGAATAAAAGAACAATCTGAATACATAGTCAGATTGGCTGCGAACATTAAAGATAATCTGTCAGGTAAATAAGAAGACCAAAGATGGCTCTACGTTACCGTTACGTCGGAACCAATTAACAGATATCGCAGTCAATTAAAAAGATGGAACACAAACTCATCAAGCACAGTGATGGTAAATCCATTTTTTATTTTTTGCTATTAACTAATATGTCAAAACATTACAAAACAGCCCAGAGTGAATACAAACATACAAATACAAAATAACTATTCACTAATTTTTAGTCTGACTGTATGATTACGCATAAATTTTAATTTAACGCTATAAATAGCGGTAAATAGTCGAGCTAAATACTCAGGAATAGATTGCAAAGCAAGAAAATTACCGAAATAATGCCGTGACTCAAATCACAAAAAACCATGAAAAACGCTCATAGAAATAACTAGCAACACTTAACAACATCTCGTTTCCGTACCATACAAAATGATACGGCGAGCAATCTCTCGTTACTACTCAACACATTTAAAATCCCATCCACACACATAAAACACAGTTGATCATAATTGTGCATACATAGAAATCGTTATTTCCGCCATTAATAATCGCAAAAACAAGCAGATAGCCAAAACCACCTATTATTAAGCATAAATAATTCGTTACGTATTCTGGTGTTTTTTGTCGGAACTGAATTTGACCTAGATAGCTATCTACAATACTGTTTAAGCCGAAAAAGCAGCGTGCTGCTTAATTCCAATAAGTTTCATTCTTCATTTTCTTTTCGCCAGTTATGTAAGTTATTTCTCATATACTTCGGTATATGTGTTTTATGTCATTGGCTGACGATAGATATACAGAAACACACCGGAAATAAAACAATATTTGCCCGTGTATTTTATGCATGAATAAATACATTTTTATTTCTGGTTAAGCAAAAAGCATCAACATTATCGATTTCTAATATTAAAAGAATAATCCCTTTCGGAGATACAATTCATGGCTACAGAATCGAAAAAAATGGGGGTTGTCGGCCTGACCGTACTGGTTGCCGTTAATATGATGGGCTCCGGCATTATCATGTTACCGGCCAGTCTGGCACAGACCGGCGCCATCTCCATGCTCTCTTGGCTGGTTACCGCTGTCGGTGCCATGTGTATTGCTTACACCTTCGCAAAATGTGGTGCCTTCTGTAAGCGTGACGGCGGTATGTCTGCTTACTCTGAAGAAGCACACGGCAAATCTTCTTTCTTCATCGCCTCTTATACTTACTACGTGTGTCTGGTGATCAGCTGCGTAGCTATCGCGGTATCCGCTGCCGGTTACATGGCACCGTTCTTCCCGTGGATTAAAGCGACCCCAATCAACACCTTCATCACCGTTGTTGCCATCCTGATTGTGACCATGGTAGCGAACTTCAAGGGTCCTAAAATCACCGGTCAGATCTCTGGCTTCACCGTGTGGGGTATCATCCTGCCAGTTGCGGGTCTGTCTATCATCGGTTGGTTCTGGTTCGATCCAAAAATCTTTGCTGAAGCATGGAACCCGCACAACATGGGTACCGGTAGCGCTATCTCTTCTGGTATCGCACTGACTCTGTGGGCATTCCTGGGTATTGAATCTGCTGGTGCTAACTCTGGTGCGGTAGAAAACCCAGAGCGTAACGTACCACTGGCTTGCCTGTTCGGTACTGGCTTCGCGGCTATCGTGTACATCGCGTCTACCTCTGTTATCCAAGGTATCGTGCCTAACGCGCAACTGGCTAACTCTGATGCGCCATTCGGTCTGGTGTTCTCCATGATGTTCACCCCACTGGTTGGTCAAATCGTTACTGCTCTGGCTGTTATCGCCTGTATCGGCTCCCTGCTGGGTTGGCAGTTCACCAACGCGCAGGTATCTAAAGCCGCAGCAGACATCCGTCTGTTCCCAGCTATCTTCGGTAAAGTGACTCGTGACGACGCACCAATCGCCGGTATGCTGATCATGCTGGTTCTGGAGCTGCTGCTGGCCTGTATGACCATCTCTCCAAACCTGCTCAAGCAGTTCAATGCCCTGCTGAACCTGGCCGTATTCATCAACATGGTACCTTACGTACTGTCGATGACCGGTCTGCAAGTGATGCTGCGTAAGAACAAAGTGACCGAAAGCCAGTACAAAGCAGCCTCCATCGTGGGTACTCTGGCCGTGGCTTACAGCATCTACGGTGTGTATGCCTGTGGCGCTGATGCCGTGTTCGGTGGCTCTATCATCACGCTGATTGGTTACATCTTCTACGGCTTCCTGGCCGGTCGTGATACCAAACTGGCGATGGAAAACAGCAAATAAGTTTGCTGCTCGATTCAACGAAAAAGCCACACCAAGGGTGTGGCTTTTTTATGTCCGCAATCTCTTATCTACCGCACGCGATCTCGAAAGTCCCCATCGCATCGTTTCCCGTGCGGGTCACTAGTTTTGGTTTTCGCAAGAGCAAGCCAAGCGATAGTGACAGCGGAGCCTTCTCTCTCGCCAACACAACCCGCATTTGCTACCACACGTGTCAGCCTCGCCAACCGATAAATCCGCCGCCTAAACTAGGCTGCCAGAGACTCACACTGCCAGCCTCAGTTATTGAGCGCTCACTCTCGACGAATAACCAATCCCCCAATAACCGTACAGCCGTGCATAACCTTGCCACCGAACTCTCCCCGTATCATTCGCATAAAAAAGAATAATTATGCAAACAGTGCATAAACCATAGAATGCAGGTGTACGCACGTTGAGAGGCATAATCTAGATCTCGATATCGTCATCCCCGGCACAACGCCTCACGGCGGTAAACGACAGGCAAAAAAAAAGCGACCCGTAGGTCGCTTTTTTCACGCAGAAATGAGACTTAACGTCTGCCGGCCTTGCTGGTCAGCTCGATAACCCGAAGTTTTGCCAGGGCTTTCGCCAGTTCCGCTGAGGCCTGAGCATAATCGATATCCCCGTGCGAACTTTTGATCTGCTCTTCGGCACGGCGTTTTGCTTCCTGTGCCCGCGCCAGATCCAAGTCCTGCCCACGGATAGCGGTATCCGCCAGTACGGTTACGGAAGTCGGCTGCACCTCAAGGATGCCGCCGGAAAGGTAAATCACCTCTTCCTTACCGTGCTGTTTGACGATCCGCACCATGCCCGGCTTAATGGCAGTCAGCAGTGGGGTGTGACCGGATAAAATACCCAGCTCACCTTCACTACCGGTCACCTGAATGGTTTCTACCAGACCGGAAAAAATACGTTTTTCCGCACTGACCACATCCAGATGAAAAGTTATTGCAGCCATATTGCCCTCCTCAACGAAGCATTAGTACTTCTTGGCTTTCTCAACCGCTTCGTCGATGCCACCGACCATGTAGAAGGCCTGTTCTGGCAGGTGGTCGAAATCACCTTCCAAAATGCCTTTAAAGCCACGGATGGTTTCCTTCAGCGGCACATATTTGCCCGGAGAACCGGTAAATACTTCGGCCACGAAGAATGGCTGGGACAAGAAACGCTCGATCTTACGCGCACGAGCTACAATCAGCTTATCCTGCTCGGACAGTTCGTCCATACCCAGGATGGCGATTATGTCTTTCAGCTCTTTATAACGCTGCAGCACAGACTGCACTTCACGGGCCACATCATAGTGCTCTTGACCTACCACCAGCGGATCCAGCTGACGAGAGGTCGAGTCCAGCGGGTCAACCGCAGGATAGATACCCAGTGACGCAATCTGACGGCTCAGTACCACGGTCGCATCCAAGTGGGCGAAGGTGGTTGCTGGTGACGGGTCAGTCAAGTCATCCGCAGGTACGTATACCGCCTGTACCGAGGTAATAGAACCGGTACGGGTAGAGGTAATACGCTCTTGCAGTACACCCATCTCTTCCGCCAGCGTTGGCTGATAACCTACCGCAGAAGGCATACGGCCCAGCAGTGCCGATACTTCGGTCCCCGCCAGGGTATAACGGTAGATGTTATCGATGAACAGCAGTACGTCACGACCTTCATCACGGAATTTCTCCGCAATGGTCAGGCCGGTCAGTGCTACGCGCAGACGGTTACCTGGCGGCTCGTTCATCTGACCGTACACCAGGGATACTTTGTCCAGTACGTTGGAGTCTGTCATTTCGTGGTAGAAGTCGTTACCTTCACGGGTACGCTCACCCACGCCCGCAAACACGGAATAACCGGAGTGCTCGATCGCGATGTTACGGATCAGCTCCATCATGTTTACGGTTTTACCTACACCGGCACCACCGAACAGACCGACTTTACCGCCTTTCGCAAACGGGCATACCAGGTCGATAACCTTGATACCGGTTTCCAGCAGTTCAGTGCTGTTAGCCTGATCTTCGTAGCTTGGTGCTTCACGGTGGATCACCCAGCGATCTTGTTCACCGATTGGACCTTTCTGGTCAATCGGGTTACCCAACACATCCATGATCCGGCCCAGTGTTTCCACACCCACCGGTACAGTGATAGGAGCACCAGTATTGTGCGCTTTCAGACCGCGTTTGAGGCCATCAGAGGCACCCATCGCGATACAGCGAACAACACCACCACCCAGCTGCTGCTGCACTTCCAGTACCAGCTCAGCACCCTCAACTGTCAGTGCATCGTACACCTGAGGTACAGCGTCCTGCGGGAACTCTACGTCCACCACGGCGCCGATGATCTGGACGACGTTTCCAGTAGCCATCTTGAATCCTCTAAAGTAATTCGTTTGCCCTTAAACCGCTGCTGCGCCAGATACAATCTCGCTCAGCTCCTGAGTAATGCTGGCCTGACGGGCTTTGTTGTACACCAGTTTCAGGTCATTAATCAGGTTGCCGGCGTTATCGGTCGCCGCCTTCATTGCCACCATCCGGGCCGCTTGCTCACAGGCGAGGTTCTCAACCACACCTTGATAAACCTGCGATTCGATAAAACGCGACAGCAGGGTATCTAACAGCGGTTTTGGATCAGGCTCATACAGATAATCCCACTTATGGCTTGGGATATCGTTTTCATCCGGTTTAGGTAAGGGCAGAAGCTGATCGATCGTCGGTACCTGAGACATGGTGTTCACAAACTTGTTGTACACCACGTGCAACTGATCCAAGCGACCTTCGTCATAAGCCTGCAGCATCACCTTCACCGGCCCGATCAAATCGGACAGGCTCGGGGTATCGCCCAGACCATTGGTCTGCGCTACCACTTTGGCTCCCGCGGAACTGAAGAATCCCGTGGCTTTTGAACCAATCAGCGCGACCTCAACTGCGACGCCTTTATCACTCCAACCTTTCATGTCGTTCAGGGTTTTCTTGAACAAGTTAATGTTCAAGCCCCCGCACAGGCCACGATCGGTGGAGATAATCAAGTAGCCGACACGCTTGATATCTCGTTGTTCCAGGTACGGATGCTTGTACTCCAGATTACCAAGCGCGATATGACCGATCACCTTACGCATAGTTTCGGCATACGGACGACTGGCAGCCATGCGCTCCTGCGTTTTACGCATCTTGGAGGCGGCCACCATTTCCATAGCCTTGGTGATCTTCTGTGTGCTTTGCACACTAGCGATCTTTGTTCGTATCTCTTTTGCGCTGGCCATCTCTGCCTCTCCGTCATGACGGGGCAGCGACTTACGCCGCTGCCCGACAGGTTACCAGGTCTGGGTTGCCTTGAAGGTATCCAGAATAGACTTAAAGCCATTCTCGATCTCTTCGTTGTAACCACCCGTTTGGTTAATCTGTGCCATCAGCTCAGCGTGGTCACGCTGGGCGAAGGAAAGCAGAGCAGCTTCAAAGTCGCCAATCTTGTTCAGAGTGATGTCGTCCAGATAGCCACGCTCTGCCGCGAACAGCACCAGCGCCTGAGCCGCAACGGACATCGGGGCATACTGTTTCTGCTTCAGCAGTTCAGTCACTTTCTGACCGTGCGCCAGCTGCTTACGGGTCGCATCATCCAGATCGGAAGCAAACTGCGCGAACGCCGCCAGTTCACGGTACTGTGCCAGTGCGGTACGGATACCACCGGACAGTTTCTTGATGATCTTGGTCTGCGCCGCACCACCCACACGGGATACGGAGATCCCTGGGTTAACCGCAGGACGGATACCGGCGTTGAACAGGTTAGATTCCAAGAAGATCTGACCGTCAGTAATCGAAATCACGTTGGTTGGCACGAACGCCGAAACGTCGCCCGCCTGAGTTTCGATAATTGGCAGCGCAGTCAGAGAACCGGTTTGGCCTTTTACCGCACCGTTGGTGTAGCGTTCTACATAGTCCGCGTTAACACGGGCCGCACGCTCCAGCAGACGGGAGTGCAGATAGAACACGTCACCTGGGTACGCTTCACGACCAGGCGGACGGCGCAGCAGCAGGGAAATCTGACGATAAGCAACAGCTTGCTTAGACAGGTCATCGTATACGATCAGCGCATCTTCACCGCGGTCACGGAAGTATTCACCCATGGCACAACCGGAGTACGGCGCTAGGTATTGCAGAGCCGCAGATTCAGACGCTGATGCCACCACAACAATGGTGTTAGCCAGTGCGCCGTGCTCATCCAGCTTACGTACCACGTTAGCAATGGTGGACGCTTTCTGGCCGATGGCCACGTACACACACTTAATGCCGGAGTCGCGCTGGTTGATGATGGCATCGATCGCCAGCGCGGTTTTACCGGTCTGACGGTCACCGATGATCAGCTCACGCTGACCACGACCGATTGGGATCATGGCATCGACAGACTTATAGCCGGTCTGTACTGGCTGGTCGACCGATTGACGATCGATAACGCCCGGTGCAATCACTTCAACTGGCGAGAAGCCATCGTTGTCGATAGCGCCTTTACCGTCGATAGGTTCACCCAGGGTGTTAACCACACGGCCCAACAGACCACGACCTACCGGCACTTCCAGAATACGACCGGTACAAGTGACTTTCATGCCCTCAGCCAGATCGGCATACGGACCCAT
Source organism: Plesiomonas sp. ZOR0011 (assembly GCF_000800945.1). Taxonomy (NCBI): domain Bacteria; kingdom Pseudomonadati; phylum Pseudomonadota; class Gammaproteobacteria; order Enterobacterales; family Enterobacteriaceae; genus Plesiomonas; species Plesiomonas sp. ZOR0011. The sequence goes on along the minus strand of NZ_JRKB01000025.1, from coordinate 143,405 downwards.
CACTACCGCACCTACAGAGTCACGCTCCAAGTTCAGTGCGATGGCATAACGGTTACCCGGCAGTGCGATCATCTCACCCTGCATTACATCGGCCAGGCCGTGAATGCGGATGATCCCGTCACTTACCGAAACAATAGTACCTTCGTTGCGAGCCTCGCTCACAACATTGAACTGAGCAATGCGCTGCTTGATCAGTTCGCTGATTTCGGTGGAATTCAGTTGCATGCTCCAGTCCCCTTAAGACTGCAACGATTCTGTGAGACGAGCTAAGCGGCCTCGGATCGAACCATCGATCACCAGGTCACCGGCGCGAATGATCACGCCGCCCATCACAGAATTCTCTAGGTTGCAATTCAGCTTAACTTTACGCGCCAAACGCTTTTCCATGGCTGCGATAATTTTATTCTGTTGTTCTTCCGTCAGTGGGGTGGCGGAGGTGACATCCACTTCCACTGTGGCTTCATACGCCGTGCGCAACTCAACAAATTGCATCAGAACATCAGATAACGCGGCCAGGCGGTGGTTTTCAGCCATCACCCGGATCAGGTTCTGGCCATGCGAATCGAGCTGTTCGCCACATACGGCAATAAACAAATCCGCCAATGCTTCCGGTGCTAACGCACCATCAAGCAATCCGGCAATCTGCTCATTGCGGGCAACTTGCGCGGCAAAGTCCAACATAGACTGCCACGCCTCAATCGCATTGTGTTCAACCGCAAAGTCAAATGCTGCTTTAGCGTAGGGACGGGCAACAGTAGTCATTGTTGACATAAGCCCTACCCTCCTTACAGTTCAGCAACCAATTTATCGACGATGTCGCTGTTAGCAGCTTCATCCACAGAACGCTCCAGGATTTTCTCCGCACCGGCAATGGCCAGTGCAGCCACCTGCTTACGCAGTTCCTCACGAGCACGCTTACGCTCAGCATCAATTTCTGCCTGACCTTGCGCAATGATCTTCTGACGCTCAGCATCAGCTTCAGTGCGCGCTTCATCCAGAATCAGCGCTTTACGCTTGTTCGCCTGTTCAATAATGGCCGCAGCCTGAACTTTGGCGTCTTTCAGCTGTTCCGCCATTTTGGCCTGAACCAGCTCCAAATCTTTGGCTGCACGATCTGACGCAGCCAGACCATCAGCAATCTTTTTCTGACGTTCTTCAATGGCAGCGATCAATGGTGGCCAAACGAGTTTCATGCAGAACCAGACAAATAACATGAACGAAATTGCCTGACCCAGCAGAGTTGCGTTGATATTCACAACGGCATCTCCCTAACAGTTAAGTGGCCGCGGAAAATTAACCCTGCAACAGACCCACAAACGGGTTAGCGAATACGAAGAACAGCGCGATACCTACGGCGATCATGGAAATCGCATCCAGCAGACCTGCGACGATAAACATTTTAACTTGCAGAGCAGGGGCCATTTCAGGTTGACGAGCAGAAGCTTCCAGGAATTTACCACCCAAAATCGCAAAGCCGATAGCAGTACCCAGTGCGGCCAGACCGATCATGATAGCAACACCGATGATAGTAATGCTAATTACAGTTTCCATGGTTATCTCCAATTTATGTTTATAAACAGCCAGTTATTAAGGTTATGGGGGTCACAATTAATGATCTGAATCCGTATGCGCCATACTCAGGTACACCACGGTCAGCATCATGAAAATGAATGCCTGCAGGGTGATAACCAGAATGTGGAAGATGGCCCAACCGAGTTGCAAGAACGTAGCGATAAAGCCCGAACCCAAACCGGCGGTGTACATCACAGCAATCAGGATAAAAATTAACTCGCCGGCATACATGTTACCGAACAGACGCAAAGACAATGAGATTGGCTTGGCCAGTAAGGTCACGAGTTCCAGAACGAAGTTAAAGGGGATCATGAGCGGGTGGTTAAAAGGATGCAGCGTCAGCTCTTTGATAAAGCCCTTCGGTCCTTTTACTTTCACGCTATAGAAGATGATTAAGCAGAACACACCCAGTGACAACGCAAAGGTTGTATTCAGGTCAGTGGTAGGAACCACACGCAGATAAGGAATGCCCATCAGGCTGGCCGCTTGCGGCAGGAAATCGACCGGGATCAAGTCCATGGCGTTCATCAGGAACACCCAGACAAAAATGGTCAGCGCAAGTGGCGCGATAGTGTTGTTACGACTTTGGAAGGTATCACGTACCGTTTGGTCTACGAATTCGACCAGCATTTCGACGGCACACTGCAGTTTCCCCGGGACTCCGGAGGTGGCTTTCACCGCAACACGATAAAATAACCACAAAAACAGACAGCCAATGACGGCACCAAAAAAGAGCGTATCCAGATGGAATGTCCAAAACCCCTGCCCCACCGACAGGTTTGTCAGGTGGTGCTGGATATATCCGGACGGCGTGAGAGCTTCACCCGATGCAGACATGATGCTTCCTACTCGTTGTTGTTAAAAATTACCGGTGCCAACAGGTTCACTGCCAACACAGCCAAATAGGTCAAGCACAAAGGAAGGAGTAACACATCCATGTACCTGTAAACCAATGCAAAAAGCGCAACTGTTACAAAAATTTTGGTGAGTTCTCCCACCATAAACGAACGCATGACTTGCTCAGAGTGCAGTGCGCCGCCGTAGCGAAACGCGAACCAAGCAAACAGAGCATTGGGGATCAGAACCACCACGCCACACGCTAATGCGGACCAACCCCATTGTAGGCGGTACACACTAAACAACAGACTACACAACAGCACCACACTGGCTTGGATCCACCAGATCCGGCGCGCAAAACGGCGTCCGGCAAGGGTTAATACAGACATCTCGCCCTTCTGATTGATAAGTGCCAGCCAACAGGTACTCCGCGGCTGTCTTTAATTCTTCCCTGCACTTGCAGGCGGTATTTTTTTATTACTCAGCCAAGCGGTGCCGAATAAAACGAAATTATACGGAGTCGGTATATCAATGCAATCTGTTAGCAGCAAAAACACGCTAAATTGTTTACATTTGGTAAACACAAACCGCTTATTTTGTACAATAAATAAGAATGCTTGTAATGCAAAAGAAAAAGGATGTCAGTAATATTTAACCTAACTTAATCAACTAGATAAATATAAACAGCCTGTTCTTTCTTATGCCGACGACGCGCCGCCATTGCATTGATGCTAAATATAAACACCCTAACTGCCGCGCAGCCTATTCTCCCGGCGTTTGACCGGAGAATAATATTACATAATGATGCTACGATTTCATTCTGTTGCAACAAGATATTCTTATCACATCCAAGAAAATCGATTCAGCCTCAACATAACCGGTAATTGCATTATGTTTTGAGGAAAACATCACAAAAAAATACGTCCGTTTGGTAACTATACATGTCGCGCCATTCTACGCGGATCACGCCAGCATCATGTAAATAGCACTCAACCAGATGCAAAACCAGCCCTTAGCTATGCCACTTTACTCATAGCAGAATAAGGCGGTATTTTGCGCCGACAGATGTAACACCGCCGCTGGTGGTTACCCACAGCGGCGGTTATCGATAGTCGCGCTTATTGTACTTTGCGGATCAGCACCAGATGTCGCTCGGCATCCAGCTCCGGCACCTGCAGCGGAATAATTTGCTGGATTTGGCACCAAGCCGGCAATGGGTCACTGGCCGTATCAGGCGCCACGCCTTTGAGAGCATAAAACAGCCCTTGGTCAGCAGCCGGCAAATGATGACACCAATCCACCATATCCTGCAGTGATGCAAAGGCACGGCTCAGTACGCCATCAAACCCCTGCTCCGGCTGGAACTCTTCCACCCGACTTTGCACAGGGATGATATTGGTTAAGCCTAATTCGTGTTGTACCTGACGGATAAAACGAATGCGCTTGCCTAAGCTATCCAGCAGCGTAAAGGATTTATCTGGATTCATGATAGCCAATGGGATCCCAGGTAAACCCGGACCAGTACCGACATCAATAAAGCGCTCGCCTTGTAAGTAAGGACTTACCACGATGCTATCCAGAATATGCTTTATCAGCATTTCTTGCGGATCGCGCACCGAGGTCAGGTTATACGCTTTGTTCCATTTATCCAGCAGACCGACAAAGGCCAGCAGTTGCTGTTTTTGCTGATCGGACACGGAAAGTGCCGTCTGCGCCAGCAGACGGTCTAAAGTTTGCGCTAACATGCGTTACAGTTTCCTTGAAGGCTACGCGCCATCGCCGTTATGCGGTGCGACGCAACAGACCTTGTTTTTTCAACCACACCAGTAAGATAGACACCGCGGCTGGGGTAATCCCCGAGATCCGCGAAGCTTGGCCAATACTGGTGGGTTTATGATCGTTGAGTTTGGCAATCACTTCGTTAGACAGCCCGTTCACTTGGCGATAATCCAGATCCGCTGGCAACGGGGTGTTTTCGTGTCGCAATTGCTTTTCAATTTCATCTTGCTGGCGCGCGATGTAACCGGCGTATTTCACCTGAATTTCAACTTGCTCGGCTGCTTGCGCATCAGCCAGCGCCGGCGCAAAGGCCTCCAGAGCAGTCAAAGTGGCGTAATCCATCTCAGGGCGACGCAGCAGATCTTCACCGCTGGCTTCCCGTGACAGTGGCGCGGAAATCACAGCGTTCACAGCATCGACACCTAAGCTGGTCGGATTGACCCAGGTTGAACGCAGACGCTGACGCTCCAACTCGATGTTTTCCAACTTCTCGCTAAAGCGCGCCCAACGCTCGTCATCCACCAGACCTAACTGACGACCGGTTTCAGTTAAGCGCAGATCGGCGTTGTCTTCACGCAGCAGCAGTCGGTACTCCGCCCGAGAGGTAAACATGCGGTATGGCTCTTGGGTCCCTAAGGTACACAAGTCGTCCACCAGCACGCCCAAATACGCTTGGTCGCGACGCGGGAACCAGCCCTCTTTTTCTTGGGCGAACAAACCGGCGTTCAAACCCGCCAGCAAACCTTGCGCCGCTGCTTCTTCGTAACCGGTGGTACCGTTGATCTGACCGGCAAAGAACAGACCACGGATCACTTTGCTTTCCAGCGTCTGTTTCAGATCGCGTGGATCGAAGAAATCATACTCGATCGCATAACCTGGACGGACGATATTGACGTTTTCCAAGCCGCGGATCGAACGCACGATCGCCATCTGCACGTCAAAAGGCAAGCTGGTGGAGATCCCGTTCGGGTAAATTTCGTGACTGGTCAGCCCTTCTGGCTCTAAGAAGACTTGGTGTCCGTTACGATCACCAAAGCGCATCACTTTGTCTTCGATCGATGGGCAATAACGCGGCCCGATCCCTTCGATGATCCCGGCATACATTGGACTGCGATCCAAGTTAGCACGGATCACATCGTGAGTACGCTCATTGGTGTGGGTGATGTAGCACGGCATCTGCTCTGGATGCTCACTGGTATCGCCCAAGAATGAGAAGACTGGCGCAGGATTATCACCCCACTGCTGCTGCAGGGCAGAAAAATCGATAGTACGCGCATCTAAACGCGGTGGCGTACCGGTTTTGAGACGCTTAACACGCAGTGGAAGCTCGCGCAGACGGTGCGATAGCGCGACTGCGGGTGGATCGCCCGCACGGCCGCCGCTGTAGTTTTCCAACCCGATATGGATCTTGCCATCGAGGAAAGTACCCACGGTTAACACCACCGCTTTGGCGCGGAACTTCAAGCCCATCTGGGTGACGGCGCCTACTACCTGATCATTTTCTACGATCAGATCGTCGACTGCTTGCTGGAAGATCTGCAGGTTAGGTTGATTTTCCAGTGCGGTGCGCACCGCTTGGCGGTACAGCACACGGTCGGCTTGAGCGCGGGTTGCCCGAACGGCTGGGCCTTTGCTGGCATTGAGAATGCGGAATTGGATACCGGCACGATCGGTGGCACGGGCCATCAGACCGCCCAAGGCATCGAGCTCTTTGACCAAGTGCCCCTTGCCGATCCCACCGATCGCAGGGTTGCAAGACATGTGCCCTAATGTATCGACATTATGGGTCAACAGGAGTGTCCGCAGTCCCATGCGGGCAGATGCCATCGCGGCTTCGGTACCGGCGTGTCCGCCACCGATCACGATGATGTCAAAGGGATCCGGGTAAAACATGATCACCACACCTCGGTTTGTGCGTTAACAAGATCTTCTTGGGGGAATTATTCGCTAAGGATCACGGATTCTACTTAAGTTTAGGTCGTAAGGGAAACCGGAATTGATCTGGCTTAAAAGAAAATAAAGATCTTTTTATATAGAGATCTTTTGTTGGATCTTCTATTAGGATCGCACGATCTTGTGGATAAGGATGAATTGATCAACGAGATCATTCAGTTACCAAGGATCATTTACTGTGGAAGATCCGTGATCCTAGGGCGGACAAGCTGGGATCAAAAGTGGGGTTTATCCACAGAGGCCTGAGACATGGTGAGTTGTTCTTTGAATAAATACCGGTTATCCCTGTGTATGATCAGTGCTTATCCACAGAGATCCACAGTGATAACCGAAAAATATTTTTTACTGTTTATCCAGTAAAGTTATCCACTGCTCAAGCCAGACCTCGGCCGGATCTTCGGGGATAACTCCGGTGCTTACATCAATTTCTAAGCGTTCACCGATCCGTTGCGCGCCTTTGGCTTGCAGAACCTGATCTAAGGTTTTCACCGCCTGACAAAAGGTATCGTAAGCTTGGCTACCCAAACCAATCAGGCCATAGCGCAGGTCGTGCAGATCGGTACTTTGTTGCAGTTGCTGCAGCAGCGGTTGCAGGTTATCGGGAACCTCACCAGCTCCGTGGGTTGAGCTGATCAGCAGCCACAGGCTATCGGAGGGGATGTCGCTCAGCTGTGGACCGTGTAAAACCTCAGTGGCATAGCCTTGCTGCTGTAACAGGCTTTCCAGATGTTCCGCCACATATTCGGCGCCGCCGAGAGTGCTGCCGGTGATCAAGCTGATGGATGTCATAACAATACTTACCTGTACTAACTCGTATTTGCCTAGCGCGTATTTACTCAGGACGCGGTATCAACACGATCTTACGTTGTGATGGCGGTCATTGTATGCCGGGATCGTACCCTTGCCTAGAGTTGGGAAGATCGTGTGGATAACTTTTCTGATCCGGTGATTTGCATCCACTGAACGGTGTGGGCGTCGTTGGTGTGTGGATCATCCGTAAAGTGGGGATCCACTCGGTTTTCGGCCCTTTAATGGCTTAGCGCGTCTGTTGCACGCATTTATCGCTAACAGGTTATGACGTGGCACAGAGTATGATCGGTGCGTCATGTTGACTACGGAGATCCGTTTGCCGCCTGCTTTTCCGGTGTCCTAAGGACAAGTCCCGAGAGCGTTTATGGTTCGTTGCTGGTATGGCAACGGAAGGCGGCCTTAAAGAGCATGTTGGCCGACAGGGACGACAGCACATGCGTAACCTGAAGTGATACCGAGCTTGGCCATGAGGTGTTTCCTGTCTTTGCTATCGCGTTGGCGTTCGTTGCCATTTTCCCCCCTGCGTACGGGGTATAGCACCTATCTTTATGATATCTCTGCTATTGCCTTATTGTTGCTACCGTTAACGCTCGCCAATGCGCTGACGGTGCTGTCGGGGCAAGCCCTGTCGTATGCCCATTGGCCGGCTGCCGCTGCGCAGTTATTTCACCTGTCCGATATTCTGATCAACTTATACCCGCTGGCCCTGTGCGTGGTGATCAGCTACTACCTATCGCATAAGACCTCGTTTAACAGCGCCGCGTTTATTTTGTATGCCTTGACCTTGCTCTATGTGGTGTCGGGCGTGAACGGTCTGTTTGCTGGCACCTTGCATCTGCCGAATAATCCGTTGTTGGCCATGCTCAGTGCGGTCATCACGCTGCTGTTTTGTCGCTGCTTTCGGTTTCGGGAGTTGCAGCCACAATCGGCAGATTTTGCCCTGTTATTGCTACGCCAAGTCGGTCAATTTTTACTGTTTTGCTTGCTGGCGCTGTGGGTGGCGGCGCTGACAAGAGCCGGGATTGCACTGTTTACTGGGCTGCTTAGCCATTATCGCCCCGATCCGCTGACCTTGAGCGGCGGTTTGATGTATCAATTTATTCTGGGCGCCCTCGGTTCGGTGGGCATTAACGGGCATAACTTTTTATTGTCCGTGAAACAGATGCTGTTTGCGGTGACTCAAGAGAATTTAGCCGCGTGGCAGGCTGGGCAAGCGCCGCTGCATACCATTAGCCAAGGCTTTTATGATGCATTTTTGTCGATGGGTGGCTCGGGTAACAGCATTTCCCTACTGCTGTGTATTTTGCTGTTTTCTCGTGATCGTAAACACTTGATGCTGGCTTTTGCTGCCTTGCCGATGGTGCTGTTTAACATCAATGAAGTGTTGCTGTTTGGCTTACCGATTATTTTTAACCCCTTGCTGATCATTCCTTTTATTGGAGTGCCGTTGGTCAGTTTTGTGCTGGCTTATCTGGCGATCAGTTATGGATGGGTCAGCCCTGTGGTGACCATTGTCGATTGGATGACGCCGCCGCTATTAAGTGGCTATCTGGCAATGGGCGAGCAGGTGAGCGGGGCGCTGTTGCAACTACTGCTGATTGTAGTGGGGACGGCGCTGTATCGGCCATTTTATCTGGCCTTTGCTGGCCAAGGGCAACGGATGGGGTCTGCGGTCACCAGTGGTGTGGAGCGCGTGACCTTTAGTGCATTGCTCGCAGAGATGCGCGCATCGGCGCAGGCCAGTTTGCAGCGCGCCAATGCCCAGCGGCGGGTGACGCGAATTTTGCGTACGGGCGCACTGGTGATGCACTATCAGCGTCAGCACGCTGTGCAAGGTGAGGCTGGGCACTGTTTTGAGGCATTGCTGCGCTACCGTGATGCTAGTGGGCTGTTGCATGGGCCGGCCTTTGTGGCCGATTTTCAGCTGTTGGATGCGATGCCAGAGCTGGATCGACGGGTGGTGGATCTGGTGTTGGCTGACCTACAACGCCTGCCTGCGGCGCCCAACATGCGCGTGAGCGTGAATATTTCGGCGCGCACCATCAGCCAAGCGGAGTTTGTGCCTTATTTGGCAGGGCGCTTGGCGCACTTTGGCATTGTGCCAACGCGGCTGGAGATTGAGATCACCGAAGAGGCGGCGTTGGATAACCGTTCACAGCTATTAGACACCATGCAAGCGTTGCAGGCGATGGGTTGTCAGGTGGCGATGGATGATTTTGGCGCCGGTTTTGCCTCTTTCCCTCATCTGATGAAATACCCATTCGATAAAGTGAAATTGGATCGCTCATTACTGCTGGACTGCACGGCGCCGAAAGGGCGTGAGTTATACCGCTTGTTGGTACAAATCGGTCAGTTGGCGCCTTGTCAGGTGGTTGCCGAAGGGGTTGAAACTGAGCAGGAGCTGGCGTTTGTCAGCGAATGTGGCGTGGATCGGGTGCAAGGGTTCTTGATTGCCCGTCCGCAACCGCTGGAGGCGGTGAGTGAGTTTTTACGTGCTACAGAGAGTGACTTGCCGTAAGACCGTAAGACGTAGTGGCGTCTGTTTGCCGCGCTGAGATAATGCCAAAGCGGCCTGAATCAGACCGCTTTGGGGGCAACACGAGGGGCTGCTGAGATTATGTTTCGGCAGCGCGACGCGCTTACTTCCCGATGCAGAAGCTGGTGAAGATGCGACCGAGTAGATCATCGGAGCTAAACTCGCCGGTGATCTCGCCTAACGCTTGTTGCGCTAAACGCAGCTCTTCGGCCAGCAGCTCTCCGGCGTTGTAGCCGAGCAGCTGTGCTTCGCCCTGTTGCAGGTGCTGATCGGCTTGCTCCAGCGCTTGCAGGTGACGACGACGCGCCAAAAAGCCCCCTTCCAGACTGCTTTCAAAGCCCATGCTCTCTTTCAGGTGCTGACGCAGCAACTCTACACCGTCGCCACTGCGCGCCGACAGACGCAGCAAGGTATGGCCATGCTCGTCGCTCAGGCCCAGCGTTTCGCCGGTTAAGTCGGCTTTGTTGCGGATCACAGTCACTGGAATGCCGTGTGGCAGACGCTGCATGAACTCCGGCCAGATAGCTTGCGGATCGCTGTCGGTAGTGGTGGTGCCATCGACCATGAACAGTACGCGATCGGCTTTGGCGATTTCGTCCCACGCGCGTTCAATACCGATCCGCTCCACTTCGTCGGTGGCTTCGCGCAGACCGGCGGTATCGATGATGTGCAGCGGCATACCGTCGATGTGGATATGCTCGCGCAGCACGTCGCGAGTGGTACCGGCGATGTCGGTAACAATTGCCGCTTCACGGCCGGCTAAGGCGTTCAGCAGGCTGGATTTGCCGGCATTCGGACGACCGGCAATCACCACTTTCATCCCTTCGCGCAGTAACGAGCCTTGGCGCGCTTCGCTACGGACCTGTTGCAGCTGCTGCATGATCCCTCGCAGATCGTGGCTGACTTTGCCGTCGGAGAGAAAATCGATCTCTTCGTCCGGAAAATCGATCGCTGCTTCCACGTACATACGCAGATGGATCAACGATTCCACCAGCGCTTCGATACGCCGTGAGAACGCGCCTTGCAGCGAGTTTACCGCCGAACGCGCCGCTTGTTCTGAGCTGGCATCAATCAGATCGGCAATCGCTTCGGCTTGGGCTAAATCCAGCTTGTCGTTGAGAAACGCGCGCTCGGAAAACTCACCTGGACGTGCGACTCGCACTCCGGGAAATTGCAAAATCCGCTTGAGCAGCAGATCCAAAATTACCGGTCCGCCGTGGCCTTGCAGCTCCAGCACATCTTCACCGGTGAAGGAGTGTGGGCCTTTAAAGTACAGCGCCAGACCTTGGTCCAGCACGCTGCCATCGCTATCACGAAACGGCAGGTAATCGGCGTAACGCGGTTTGGGGCAGCGACCGAGCACCGTTTCGGCAATGCTGACCGCTTGCGGGCCAGAGATACGTAAAATACCGACCCCACCACGACCAGGCGGTGTGGCTTGAGCCACGATAGTGTCATTCATGAGGGAGCTCCTCCTGAAAAAAAGGCGACCCGCGGGTCGCCTGTGGTAAAAAATGTCATCAGCGCGGGTTATTTCTTATCGCGTGAATGCAGCCCTTTTTTCTCTAGACTGCGGTAGATAACCTGCTGCTGAATAATGGTTACGCAGTTGGAGACCAGCCAGTACAGCACCAGACCCGATGGGAACCACAAGAAGAAGACGGTAAACATCACCGGCATAAAGTTCATCACTTTCTGCTGGATAGGATCGGTAACCGCACTTGGTGACAGCTTCTGCAGGAAGAACATCGATACACCCATCAGAATTGGCAGGATGTAGTATGGGTCCGGTGCAGACAAGTCATGGATCCACAGCATGAACGGCGCATGACGCAGTTCCACCGATTCCATCAGCGTCCAGTACAGGGCGATGAAGATTGGCATCTGCAGCAGCAGCGGCAGACAGCCACCCAGTGGGTTAACCTTCTCTTTCTTGTACAGCTCCATCATTTCTTGGCTCATGCGCTGGCGGTCGTCGCCCAGACGCTCACGCATCGCTTGCAGTTTTGGCTGCAGCATGCGCATTTTGGCCATGGAGGTGTACTGTGCTTTGGTCAGCGGATACAGCAGACCTTTCACGATAAAGGTGATCAGGATAATTGCTACACCCCAGTTACCGACAATACCGTGCAGGAATTGCAGCAGCTGGAACATTGGTTTAGCAATGAACCACAGCCAACCGTAGTCGATGGTCAGATCCAAGTTCGGCGCCACTTTTTCCATGGCGTCTTGCAGTTTTGGACCCACCCACAAAATGCTGTTCAGCTCGGCGGTTTTGCCTGCTTCAACGGTGGTTTCTGGACCACGGAAGCCGATAAAGGCAACGCCATCGCTGTCACGGCTGTACAGTTGGTTGGTTTCAGCACTTGGCGGCACCCAAGCACTCACGAAGTAGTGTTGCATCATCGCAACCCAGCCACCGTTGGTGCTGATAGCCAGATTCTTCTCCTGCATATCCTTGAAGCTGTACTTCTTATAGCGGGTATCGGCAGAAGAGTAAGCGCCACCTTGGTAGGTTGGCATGGTCAGGCTGCTGCTTTTCTCGGTGATGGTCTGCTTGATTTGACCGTACAGCTGCACCTGAACCGGCTTATCGGTTTGGTTAGCAATGCTGTAATCCACGTCGATAGCGTAGCTGTCTGGCTTGATAACGAAGGTTTTGGTGTAAGTCACACCGTCTTTAACCAGAGTCAGCGGGATCTTCAGTTCCTTCTGGCCTTCGCCCAACGTAAAGTGATCGCCTTCAATCTGGTATTGAGCACGACCGGCGACGGTGTCAATTCCGTTGCTGCCAATCAGGCCACTTTGCGCCACGTACACATGCTTGGCGTTGTCATTGAGCAATACCAGAGGCTGCTTGGAATCCAGAGATTCTGGGTATTGCAGCAATTCGGCCTTCACCACGTCACCACCTAAGGTGTCGATGGTCAGACGCAGGACATTGCTTTGCACAGTAATGAGACGACCCTGTGTGCTGCTGTCGAGTGCTTGCGCACTGTTAGCCTGGGCTGGGACGTCGGCTGCTGTTTTCGCGTTGGCCTGTTGTGTGATTTCAGTAGCAGGCTTAGGACCGAAGTCAGTATTCCACTGCTGATACACCAGGAACGACACGAAAAGCAGAGCAATGAGAAGGAGGTTACGTTGGGAATCCATCTTCAGTGTTCTCTGTTATCGTCAGATTTGGCTGGCACGGGATCGTACCCACCGGGGTTCAAAGGGTGGCATTTTAATATGCGTTTGATTGTCAACCAACTACCTTTTAATGCTCCAAACCGGCGCAATGCCTCAATTCCGTAATGTGAACAGGTAGGTTGAAAGCGACAACGGGGGCCTATCAGAGGGCTGATGACCCACTGATAGACTTTGATGAATAGTATCATCAACCACGCGAGAGGCGAGAATGGCGACGCCATAATTTACTCAGAAGCTCCGTCAACTCAGGGTTACTGAGATCGGCAATGCCCTTTTTCGCAATCACCACGAAGTCTACCGCAGGCAGTTCATGTTGATTGAGACGGAAGCTTTCCCGTACCAAACGTTTGATGCGGTTACGCTCGTGAGCACGCTTGACATGTTTTTTGGCCACAGTGAGGCCTAAACGAGCATGGCCCAGATCGTTGGATCGCGCAAGAATAGTAAGCTGGGGAGAGCCGGCCCGTTGGGGCTGCTGGAAAACGAAGCTAAATTGAGCGGGAGTTAACAAACGTAACTCCCGAGGAAAAGCTAGCTTAATCACACTATGTTCAGTGTTCAGAATTAAGCTGACAGAGTGGAGCGGCCTTTTGCACGACGACGAGCCAGTACTTGACGACCATTTTTGGTGGCCATACGAGCACGGAAGCCGTGGGTGCGGGAACGCTTCAGAACTGATGGTTGGAAAGTGCGTTTCATGGCGATTTCTACCTAAAGCTGTATTACTGATCAGTATACGCATTACGTAAATACGTAAAACGGCGAGCGCTTATTCAGCCCTGCTTTTTCCTGTAGAGACTACAGGCGGCAGACAGATTTGAATAAAATGGCGCCTCAAAAGAGGCAGAATTGTAGTGATTGTACAATCCTGAGTCAATCAGCATCTGTTCAATACACGTCAATCTACGTAAGTTTCGCTCGAAGCGTGAATTATACGCATGCGCAGTATAAGTACAAGGATCGTGATGATCCTCCTGTGCGGATTCTCCTTTATAAGGCAGATCGACACTTTGTGGATAGCGATGTGGATAGTCGTGTGGATGAGCGCCGGCGTGATCCACTCTACAAGGGAATCGGCCTTAAGCGGGGAAAACCGCTCGGTTATCCACATCTCTGGCGTGCTTGACGCACAAAAATGGTCGCCAGACTCTGGAAGCTGTGCAGCACTCTGTCGATCCAACATGTGATTTTTCTGTGGATAACAGAAGATCTTACCGCGGCTTTAGGCTATGATCCCCGGTTCACGATCCTGATCTGACTAGCGATCAGGATGGCATCTGGAATAGAATGTTTCCCCTTTTCTTATAGGTATTGTTCGAGTGGAGTCCGCCGTGTCATCTTCGCTTTGGCAGCAGTGTCTTGCCCGTTTGCAGGACGAACTACAAGCCACCGAATTCAGCATGTGGATCCGTCCCCTTCAGGCGGAGCTGCGCGACAATACACTGACGTTGTATGCGCCAAACCGTTTTGTGCTGGATTGGGTACGAGATAAGTATCTCAACAGCATCAACCGCCTGCTGAATGATTATTGTGGTACCGATACGCCGGAGTTGCGCTTTGAAATAGGCAGTAAGCCGGTCAGTGTGGTACTGCCCGAGCCGACCGCCAGTGTCAGTCGGCAGCCGATTAGTGCGCCGAGCGCAGCGCCGCAGCGTAGCTGGGATAGCGCGCCAGCGGTGCGTCCGGATATCAATCACCGCTCCAATGTCAATCCGAAGCACTGCTTCGATAACTTTGTCGAAGGTAAATCTAACCAGCTGGCGCGTGCGGCCGCCCGTCAGGTGGCGGATAACCCGGGTGGTGCCTATAACCCACTGTTTTTATACGGCGGTACGGGTCTGGGTAAAACGCACCTGCTGCACGCGGTGGGGAACGGCATTATTGCCCGTAAGCCGAACGCCAAAGTGGTGTACATGCACTCCGAGCGGTTTGTGCAAGATATGGTGAAAGCACTGCAAAATAACGCCATTGAAGAGTTCAAGCGTTATTACCGCAGTGTCGATGCGCTGTTAATCGATGATATTCAGTTTTTTGCTAACAAAGAGCGTTCGCAAGAAGAGTTTTTCCACACCTTTAATGCCCTGCTGGAAGGTAATCAGCAGATCATTTTGACCTCGGATCGTTATCCAAAAGAGATCAACGGGGTGGAAGATCGTCTTAAGTCGCGCTTTGGTTGGGGCTTAACGGTGGCCATTGAGCCGCCAGAGTTGGAGACGCGGGTCGCCATCTTGATGAAAAAGGCCGACGAGAACAATATTCGTCTGCCGGATGAAGTGGCGTTCTTTATCGCCAAACGTCTGCGCTCCAATGTGCGTGAACTGGAAGGCGCATTGAACCGCGTGATTGCCAACGCCAACTTCACTGGCCGTGCGATCACCATTGATTTTGTGCGCGAAGCGCTGCGCGATCTGCTGGCGCTGCAGGAAAAGCTGGTCACTATCGACAATATTCAAAAGACCGTGGCTGAGTACTACAAGATTAAAGTGGCGGATCTGCTGTCGAAGCGCCGTTCACGCTCGGTGGCACGTCCACGCCAGATGGCGATGGCGTTGGCCAAAGAGCTGACCAACCATAGCTTGCCGGAAATCGGTGATGCTTTTGGTGGGCGCGATCATACGACCGTGCTGCATGCTTGCCGTAAGATTGAGCAGCTGCGTGAAGAAAGCCATGATATTAAAGAAGATTTTTCTAATTTAATCCGAACACTCTCATCATAATGGTCAGCATAACGCCATGAAATTTATCGTTGAACGTGAACGTCTGCTAAAACCGCTGCAGCAAGTCTGCGGCGCCTTGGGTGGCCGTCCTTCGCTGCCGATTCTGGGGAACCTGTTGCTGCAGGTGGCTGACGGCAGTTTGTCGATCACCGGCACCGATCTGGAAGTCGAGATGGTGGTGCGTTTGCCGCTGCAAGGTGAATTGCAGCCGGGCGCGGTGACCGTGCCGGCACGTAAGTTTCTGGATATCTGCCGCGGTTTGCCTGACGGAGCGGAAATTACCGTCTTGCTTGAGGGCGAGCGTGCGCTGCTGCGCTCGGGGCGCAGCCGTTTCTCGCTGTCGACCTTGCCGGCGGCGGATTTCCCGAATTTGGATGATTGGCAAAGTGAAGTGGAGTTTGCACTGCCGCAAGCCACCTTGCGCCGCCTGATTGATGCCACCCAGTTTTCGATGGCGCACCAAGATGTGCGTTATTACTTAAACGGTATGCTATTTGAAACCGAAGGCGACAGCTTGCGTACCGTGGCCACCGATGGCCACCGCCTAGCAGTGTGCAGTATGCCGGTGGGCCAGACCTTACCGCCACATTCGGTGATCGTGCCGCGTAAAGGGGTACTGGAGCTGGTGCGTCTGCTCGATGGTGGTGATACGCCGCTGCTGCTGCAAATTGGCCGCGGTAACCTGCGGGCGATTGTTGGCGATTTCACCTTTACCTCCAAGCTGGTGGATGGCCGCTTCCCCGATTACCGTCGGGTATTGCCGAAAAATCCGGATAAGCAACTGGAAGCCGGTTGCGATGAGCTCAAACAAGCGTTTTCCCGCGCGGCAATTTTGTCGAACGAGAAATTCCGCGGCGTGCGTCTGCACATTGTGCCGGGACAGCTGAAGATCACCGCCAATAACCCCGAGCAGGAAGAGGCGGAAGAGATTGTTGATGTGGCCTATCAAGGGCAAGAGCTGGAGATCGGCTTTAACGTCAGCTATGTGCTGGATGTACTGAATACCCTCAAGTGCGAGCGCGTGCGCCTGCTGCTGTCGGATTCGGTTTCCAGTGCGCAAATTGAAGATTGTGCCAGCGATGCGGCGGTGTACGTCGTGATGCCGATGCGTCTGTAGTCGTTTGACATAACCTTTCATGGCCTTGTCACGCCTGCTGGTGCAGGATTTTCGTAATATCGCGCAGGCTGATTTGGCGTTCGACCCTGGCTTTAATTTTTTGGTCGGCGCTAACGGCAGCGGGAAAACCAGTTTGCTGGAGGCCATCTACTATCTTGGCCACGGGCGCTCGTTCAAAAGCCAATTGGCTGGGCGCGTGATCCAGCAAGATAAGCCGCATTTTATTTTGCATGGCCGCCTTGATGAGGGGGGCCATCCGGTGTCGCTGGGCTTACAGAAAACGCGGCAAGGCGACACCCGCGTGCGGATCGATGGTCAAGATGGGCAGAAAGTGGCGGCCTTGGCGCAACTGCTGCCGATGCAGCTGATCACGCCGGAAGGCTTTACCCTGCTCAGTGGCGGGCCGAAATACCGGCGTGCTTTTCTCGATTGGGGCCTGTTTCACGATGAACCGGGCTTTTATGCCGCCTGGAGTAACCTGCGGCGTTTGCTAAAACAACGAAATGCGGCCCTGAAACAGGTTCGCCGTTACGCAGAGTTACGCCCTTGGGACCGGGAGCTGGTACAATTAGCCCTTCAGGTGAGTGAGTGGCGGGCGCAATATGCCGCTGCTATTGCCCAAGAAATCCAGCAGACCTGTGCGCTATTTTTACCCGAGATCCCAGTGAGCGTCAGTTTTCATCGCGGCTGGGAAAAAGGCGCGGATTATGCGCAGGTGCTGGAGCGTGATTTTGAACGCGATCGGGCACTGACTTATACCGCGGTAGGGCCACATAAGGCGGACTTTCGATTCCGCGCCGCCGGTACTCCGGTGGAGGATGTGCTCTCCCGTGGGCAGCTGAAACTGTTAATGTGTGCATTGCGTCTGGCGCAGGGACAGTATTTGACCCAGCGCAGTGCACGTCAGTGTATTTATTTGATTGATGATTTTGCCTCTGAGCTGGATCGTGGGCGGCGTCAGCTGCTGGCGGAAAAGCTAAAACAGACCGGCGCGCAGGTATTTGTCAGCGCGATTAGCCCAGATCAGGTCAGCGACATGACCGGCGAAAAGGGCAGGATGTTCCGCGTGGAACATGGCAAAATAAGTGCACAATGAGTGTGCAGGATAGAAGGCGAGATATTCTAATGTCGAACACCTATGACTCTTCAAGTATCAAGGTTCTGAAAGGGCTGGACGCAGTCCGTAAGCGTCCCGGCATGTATATCGGTGACACCGATGACGGCACCGGTTTGCACCACATGGTGTTCGAAGTGGTTGATAACGCGATCGACGAAGCGCTGGCCGGTCACTGTAAAGATATCGTGGTGACCATCCATGCCGATAACTCGGTTTCCGTACAGGATGATGGTCGCGGTATTCCTACCGGCATTCACCCAGAAGAAGGGGTGTCAGCGGCCGAAGTGATCATGACCGTACTGCACGCCGGTGGTAAGTTTGACGATAACTCCTATAAAGTATCCGGTGGTCTGCACGGGGTAGGGGTATCGGTGGTTAACGCCCTGTCGGATAAGCTGGAGCTGATGATCCGCCGTGAAGGCAAAGTGCACACCCAAGAATACCATCTGGGTGAGCCGGTAGCGCCGCTGGCTGTGGTCGGTGATACCAATGCCACCGGTACCCAAGTGCGTTTCTGGCCCAGCCCAACCATCTTCACCAATATCGAATTCCAGTACGAGATCCTGGCTAAGCGTCTGCGTGAGCTGTCGTTCCTGAACTCTGGCGTGTCGATTCATCTGCTCGACAAGCGTAACGACAAGCAGGATCACTTTAAGTACGAAGGTGGTATTCAAGCGTTTGTGGAATACCTCAACCGCAACAAAAACCCAATTCACGATAAAGTGTGCTATTTCTCCAGCGAGAAAGATGGCATTGGTGTGGAAGTGGCGTTGCAGTGGAATGACGGTTTCCAAGAAAACCTGTACTGCTTTACCAACAACATTCCACAGCGCGATGGTGGTACCCATTTGGCCGGTTTCCGTGCCGCGATGACCCGTACCCTGAACGCTTATATCGAAAAAGAAGGCTTTGCCAAGAAAGCCAAGATCAACATGACCGGTGATGACTCCCGTGAGGGCCTGACCGCGGTGATCTCGGTGAAAGTGCCTGATCCGAAGTTCTCTTCCCAGACCAAAGACAAACTGGTGTCGTCAGAAGTGAAGCCAGCGGTGGAATCGCTGATGGGCGAGCGTCTGCAAGAGTACCTGCTGGAAAACCCGAACGACGCCAAGATTGTGGTCGGCAAGATCATCGATGCGGCGCGTGCGCGTGAAGCGGCACGTAAAGCGCGTGAAATGACTCGGCGTAAAGGGGCGCTCGACTTAGGCGGTTTGCCAGGTAAGTTGGCCGATTGCCAAGAGCGCGATCCGGCGCTGTCTGAACTGTACATTGTCGAGGGTGACTCTGCAGGCGGCTCCGCCAAGCAGGGCCGCAACCGTAAAAACCAAGCTATTTTGCCACTGAAGGGTAAGATCCTGAACGTGGAAAAGGCGCGTTTTGACAAGATGCTCTCTTCACAAGAGGTGGCTACCCTGATCACTGCGCTGGGCTGCGGGATTGGCCGCGATGAGTACAACCCAGACAAGCTGCGTTATCACAGCATCATCATCATGACCGATGCCGACGTGGATGGTTCTCACATCCGCACCCTGCTATTGACCTTCTTCTATCGTCAGATGCCAGAAATCATCGAGCGTGGCTATGTGTATATCGCCCAGCCGCCGCTGTATAAGGTGAAAAAAGGCAAGCAAGAGCAGTACATCAAAGATGATGAGGCGATGGATCAGTACCAGATTGCGCTGGCACTGGATGGCGCGAGCTTGTATGTCAACGAGCATGCCCCAGCGATGTCTGGTATGGCGCTGGAAACACTGGTTAAAGAGTACAATTCCGTACACAAGCTGATTGCGCGCATGACCCGTCGTTACCCTGAGGCGCTGCTCAAAGAGCTGATTTATCATCCGACTCTGAACGAGCAGGCGCTGAACAACCAAGCGGCGCTGACCGAGTGGGCCTCAGCGCTGGTGGCTAAGCTGACCGAGAAAGAGACTTCCGGTAGCACCTACAGCTGTGAAATTCGTGAAAACCATGAGCGTCACCTGTTTGAAGCGGTGGTTACGGTGCGTACTCACGGTATCGACACCCAGTATCTGCTGGACTTCGATTTCATCCACGGCGGTGAATATCACCGGATCTGCGCGCTGGGTAGCCAGCTGCGTGACCTGCTGGATGCGGGCGCGTTTGTGGAGCGTGGTGAGCGTCGTCAGCCGGTGGCCAGCTTCGAGCAGGCGCTGGAGTGGCTGGTGAAAGAGTCGCGTCGAGGCTTCTCACTGCAGCGTTACAAAGGTCTGGGCGAAATGAACCCAGATCAGCTGTGGGAAACCACCATGGATCCAAACAGCCGCCGTATGCTGCAGGTCACCATCAAAGATGCGATTGCCGCTGATCAGCTGTTCACTACCCTGATGGGGGACGAGGTTGAGCCACGTCGTGCCTTTATCGAGCAAAATGCGCTCAACGCTAACCTGGACGTGTAACCCCGGTTAATGTCAGATGACGGTGAAAAAAAACGCAAAAAAGAGGGGCTTGCCCCTCTTTTTTCATATCTGGCGGATCGACAGGATCTCATTGCCTCTCTTTATATTATTAAAAATCAATTAATTACCATTGGTGTCGGTGATCGGCGACAGGTTTTCTTTATCTGTGGTTCCGTTACACTTAGCGCATAAATAAGTCAGTCCGTGCGAAATACAGAGTGCACCGATTGAACCAGTATCCTTATTCAATTCAGGTTTTTAGCATGCCAAATCAACATTTCAGCGTGGTTATTCTGGCAGCCGGTAAAGGCACTCGGATGCATTCCGATCTGCCAAAAGTGCTGCATCCAATTGCCGGTAAACCGATGGTGTCTCACGTGATTGATACGGCACGTAGTATCGGTGCCGAAAATATCCATCTGATCTACGGCCACGGCGGCGATCAGCTGCAGGCACGTCTGAGTGGTGATGATCTGAATTGGGTGATCCAAGCGGAACAGCTGGGTACCGGTCATGCGATGCAACAAGCCGCGCCGCATTTTGCTGACGATGAAGTGGTGCTGATGCTGTACGGGGATGTGCCGTTGATTTCCGCCAATACACTGAAGCGTCTGCTGCAAGCCAAGCCGGTGAATGGCATTGGTTTGTTGACGGCGAAGCTGGATAACCCTGCTGGTTATGGCCGTATCCTGCGTGAAAACGGCAAGGTGGCGGGCATTATCGAGCACAAAGATGCCAGCGCTGAACAGCTGGCGATCCGTGAAGTGAACACCGGTATTCTGGTGGCGGACGGCAAGAACCTGAAGCGTTGGTTGGCGAAGCTGACCAACAACAATGCCAAAGGCGAGTACTACATGACTGATGTCATCGCCATGGCTTACGAAGAGCAGCATGAGATTGTGGCGGTGCATCCGAACCACTTCTACGAAGTGGAAGGGGTGAACAATCGTCAGCAATTGGCGCGTTTAGAGCGTATTTACCAAGGCGAGCAAGCCGATCGCTTGCTGGAAGCAGGGGTGATGCTGCTGGATCCGGCCCGTTTTGATCTGCGCGGTAGCGTGCAGTGTGGCCGTGATGTGGTGATTGATACCAACGTAATTTTGGAAGGTCAGGTAGTGCTGGGTAACCGCGTGCGCGTGGGAACGGGCTGTGTGCTGAAAAACTGCACGGTGGCTGATGACACTGAAATCAAGCCGTACACCCTGATTGAAGATGCCAGCGTCGGTCATGCGTGTAGCGTCGGTCCGTTTGGGCGTCTGCGTCCGGGGGCGGTGATGCACGATCATTCCCACGTCGGTAACTTCGTGGAAATGAAAAAAGCGGTATTGGGCCAAGGCTCAAAAGCCAATCACCTGACCTATTTGGGCGATGCGGTGATCGGCGAGCGCGTGAATATCGGCGCGGGTACTATTACCTGTAACTATGATGGCGTGAACAAATTCCAGACCACCATCGGCAACGATGTGTTTGTGGGCTCGGATACCCAGTTGATTGCGCCGGTAGCGATCGCGGATGGCGCGACCATTGGAGCGGGCAGCACCATTACCAAAGATGTGGCGGAAGGTGAGCTGGTGATCAGCCGTGCTGCGCAGCGCCATATTCGCAACTGGCAGCGTCCGGTTAAAAAATAACCCTCAGCTCTGCTGATAAGTTTCAATTCCGGTAACAAACATAATAAATAGCGTGTATTACCTTTCTGGGCTGAGTCTTCTCAGCCCTTTTTTTATCCCTTTTATGCCCTTGCTTGTGTCTTGTTGATAGCTAGCTGTGCTTTTCCCGTCGTCTCTGGTTGAGCTGGACTATGCTGTAAATAGTACTCATTAATTAATACTTAAGAGTTATACCCTTCCTACTTGAAGTTGCAGTGGTGTTGGCTACGCTCGTTCACCCCCAATCACATAGCCTTGCCTATGCTCATGGGGATTCACTCACTTGCCGCCTAACTGCAACGCCAAGTCGTTTGGGTATAGTTCTTCGCGCATTGATGTTGTTGATGCTGTGGGCGTTAGTGCTGTACGGAGCATGAATAGGTTGAGGCCACGCGATCGGTTCAGTAAATGGGGACAGAAAATCCGCCTTGTTTTACTGACGATTTTACTGACCAAATATTGATGTTTCGATTCGTAAGTTTATAATGAGCAAATTAATCTATCACGGGATGAAACGAAACTTCCATGAGTAAGCGCAATACCCAGCAACGGCGACATACCATCATGGCTTTGCTCAGTGAGCAAGGCGAAGTCAGTGTCGATATGCTGGCTAAGCGATTTGAAACTTCAGAAGTTACGATTCGAAAGGATTTGGCCGAGTTGGAGCGTAATGGGCTGCTGTTACGCCGTTATGGCGGGGCGGTGTTGATCCCCAGTGAGTTGGTGGAAGAGAGCGGAGAAGAAGAGCAGCTTTCTGTGCGTAAGCAGGCGATTGCGGCGTTGGCCGCCAGCCTGATCCGCGATCATAACCGGCTGATTATCGATGCCGGCAGCACCACGGCGGGACTGATCCCTCAATTAGGGCGTTTTCGCGGCTTGGTGGTGATGACCAATTCGATGCAAGTGGCATCGGCACTGCGTGAGCTGGAAGTCGAGCCAACCATTTTGATGACCGGTGGCACCTGGGATCCGCATTCGGAGTCTTTCCAAGGCCAAGTGGCCGAGCAGGTCTTACGCTCTTATGATTTTGATCAGCTATTTGTCGGCGCTGCTGGTATTGATGCGGCGCGCGGTACCACCACTTTCAATGAGCTGGTAGGGCTATCGCGGGTAATGGCTGAGGTGTCGCGGGAAGTGATTGTTTTGGCTGAGTCACACAAGGTGGGGCGCAAAATTCCCAACTTAGAACTGCCGTGGGAGAGCATCACGGTACTGGTGACCGATCAGGGCATTGACCCGCAGGTTAAAGCGCAAATCGAACAACGGGGAGTGCAGGTACTCTGCGCTTCACTCTGATCCCTTCGCTGGGATAAGTGCAAAATAGCGCCGGACGCGGCTCCGGCAAGTAACAAGGACTGGATCTATGTGTGGAATTGTCGGCGCAGTAGCGCAGCGGGATGTGGCAGAGATTTTACTCGAGGGCTTGCGCCGTTTGGAGTATCGCGGGTATGACTCCGCCGGGATTGCGGTGGTGAATGCCGAAGGCCAGATGCAGCGCCTGCGCCGTTTAGGTAAGGTGCAAGTATTGGCCGAGGCTGTCGAGCAGCATCCACTGCAAGGCGGTACTGGCATTGCACATACCCGTTGGGCGACCCACGGTGAGCCGTCTGAAGCTAACGCTCACCCACATGTATCTGATTTTATTGCGGTGGTGCATAACGGCATCATCGAGAACCACGAGCCACTGCGTAACGTGCTGCGTGAGCGCGGCTATGAGTTTCGTTCACAGACCGATACCGAGGTGATTGCGCACTTGGTGCATTGGGAGCTGACCCAAAACGGTGGTCCATTGCTGGCGGCGGTGCAGCGCACCTTACGTCAACTGGACGGAGCTTACGGCACCGTGGTGATTGATGCGCGCGATCCAGAGCGCATGATTGCTGCGCGCTCCGGCAGTCCGCTGGTGATTGGCCGCGGTCTGGGTGAGAACTTCTTGGCCTCCGATCAGTTGGCGTTGTTGCCGGTGACCCGTCGCTTTATCTTCTTGGAAGAGGGCGATGTAGCGGAGATCACCCGTCGGTCGGTGGCGATTTTTGATGTCGATGGTCAGCCGGTACAGCGTGCGGAGATCGAGTCTAATTTGCAGCATGATGCCGGTGATAAGGGGCAGTTCCGTCACTACATGCAAAAAGAGATTTATGAGCAGCCGGTTGCGATCAAGAACACCCTCGAAGGACGCATTGCGCACGGTAGTGTGCAGCTCAGTGAGCTGGGCGACGCCGCCGATCAGCTGTTAGAGCAAGTTCAGCATGTACAGATCGTGGCGTGTGGCACTTCTTACCATGCCGGTGCGGTGGCGCGTTATTGGTTTGAGAGCATCGCTGGCGTGGCTTGTAACGTCGAGATTGCCTCGGAGTTTCGTTACCGTAAGTCGGTACGTCGTCCGGGTAGCTTGCTGATCACCTTGTCACAGTCCGGTGAGACCGCCGATACGCTGGCCGCGCTGCGTCTGTCCAAGACCTTGGGCTATCTGGGCTCACTGACCGTCTGTAACGTGCCGGGCTCCTCGCTGGTGCGAGAATCCGATCTGGCACTGATGACCAAAGCTGGCGCAGAGATTGGGGTTGCCTCCACCAAAGCCTTTACCACTCAGCTGACGGCGCTGTTGCTGCTGGTGGCGCGCATTGGCCGTCTGCACGGGATGAGCGCCGAGCGTGAACAGGCATTGGTGCATGCGCTACAAGCGCTGCCAAATCGCATTGACCAGATGCTGGCGCTGGATAAGACCATTGAAAAGCTGGCGGTGGATTTCAACGAGAAGAACCATGCGCTGTTCTTAGGCCGTGGCGATCAATATCCAATTGCTATGGAAGGGGCGCTCAAGCTCAAAGAGATCTCCTACATCCACGCGGAAGCCTATGCCGCTGGTGAGCTGAAACACGGCCCACTGGCACTGATTGATGCCGATATGCCGGTGATTGTGGTGGCGCCAAACAACGAGCTGTTAGAGAAACTCAAATCTAACATCGAGGAAGTGCGCGCGCGTGGCGGTCAGTTGTATGTGTTTGCCGCGCAAGACGCAGGTTTTCGTGATGAAGAGGGCATGAAGATCATCCCGCTGCCGCCGGTAGAAGAAGATGTGGCGCCGATTTTCTACACCATTCCACTGCAGCTGCTCTCTTATCACGTGGCCGTGAACAAGGGGACGGATGTGGATCAGCCGCGAAACTTGGCGAAGTCGGTGACGGTGGAGTGATTGACTTTGTATTACCTACCAAGCCGGTAAACTGCTAGGTAATGGTAATAGGAACGTAATAAAAAACCGCGGTATACCGCGGTTTTTTTATGCCGACCGTTTAGCGTTTCGCTATCGCTAAACGGATAACGGCGTTAATGAACGCGGGCGTTACCCCAAATTCCCTACCACTGACACATTCTTGTCATCAGGAATTTCATTAAACGAAAGTACGCTCAGACCCGGGGCGCAGACGCGGGCGTAGCGTGACAATAATGGGCGCAGCTGTGGCATAACCATCAGCAGTGGTGCGTGCCCTGCCATACGCATGTTGTCGACCACTTGTGGCAGGCTGTACTGCAGTTTTTCAATTACGCCCGGTTCGAGGGCAAAGCCATCGAGTTGGACGTGGCCGGCTTGTTGCGCCTGGCTCAGGGCGCCGAGCAGGATATTTTCCAGTTCGGCGGCCAAGGTGATCACCGGAATGTCGCTGCGGTTGCCTACCAGTTGGTACAGCAGTGGGCGGCGTAGGGCGCAGCGCACGTCAGCGCACAGCAAAATCGGGTCTTTGGTCAGCTCCGCCGACTCCAGCAAGGAGTTGGTGATGGTGACGATATCGCGCAGTGACACATTCTCAGCCGCCAGCTGGCGAAATACGCGCAGTAGCTGTTGTGGATTAAGCCGTTGCTGCAGCTCATCGGCCATTTTGGCGTCGCTGGCTTGCAGGCGCTCGATGATTTGGCGCACTTCTTGTGGGCCCATCACTTCATCAATGTAGTCGTTGATGATTTTGCTGACGTGGGTCGACAAGATGGTGGCGTGATCGACCACGGTATAGCCGTAGTTGACCGCGCGGTCCTTGTTATCTGGGTGGATCCACACCGCTTCCATCTGGTAGGCCGGATCGGTGGTCAAAATGCCGTCGATATTGCCGTACACTTCGCCGGGGTTGATGGCCAGCAGATGGTTGTCTTCCAACTCGGCATTCACCAGCACCGCTTCACGCAGGCTGATCCGGTACTCATCGGGCGCCAGTGTCAGGTCGTCGTGCACCCGAATTTGCGGGATCAGAAAACCGCGCTGTTCCGACAAGGTTTTGCGGATCCCGGTCAGACGATTGAGCAATTCAGCGCCTTGGCGCTGATCGATCAGGTGCACCAGACGGTAGCCGACCGCGATACTGAGTGCGTAGACCGCAGGGATATCGCCATTGCTGACTTCCGGTGCAGGGCCAAACTCCGGCGATTGCACTAGCGCTTCGGCGCGGCGCAGATCATCCTCTGACTCGGTGTCGTCTTCATGGTAATGGCGCATCTTCCAGCCGGCCAGCGCAACCACACCGGCAAAGGCGAAAAATGCGAAGTGTGGCATGCCAGGGACCAAGCCCAAGATCAGCATGATGGCCGCCACCACAAACAGCACCACTGGCGAGGCCAGCATCTGACGGCTGATTTGCTTGGAGAAGGTGTCCTGATCGGTGACGCGGGTCACGATAATCGCCGCTGCGGTGGAGAGCAGCAATGATGGGATCTGGGCCACCAAGCCATCACCGATGGTCAGCAGGGCGTAGGTCTGGAAGGCGCTACCAAATGGCATCCCGTACTGGAATACCCCGATGCTGACCCCGCCGATGATGTTGATAAACAGGATCAACATACCGGCCACGGCGTCGCCGCGCACAAACTTGGAGGTACCGTCCATTGCACCGTAGAAGTCGGCTTCGTTGGCCACATCTTCTCGGCGTCGCCGCGCTTGTTCATGGTCAATCAGGCCGGCGTTCAGATCGGCGTCGATGGCCATCTGTTTACCCGGCATGGCGTCGAGGGTAAAGCGCGCGCCCACTTCGGAGATCCGCTCGCCCCCTTTGGTGACCACCACGAAGTTGATGATCATCAAGATGACGAACACCACAATACCGACCACATAGTTGCCGCCGATCACCACTTCACCGAAGGCTTGGATCACCTTACCGGCGGCGTCGCCACCTTCGTGACCGTTGAGCAATACCACGCGCGTCGAGGCCACGTTCAGGCCCAGACGCAACAAGGTGGCAATCAGCAACACGGTCGGGAAGGCCGAGAAGTCCAGTGGCCGTTTGCTGTACACGCTCACCAGCAGTACCAGCAGCGCCAGTACGATGTTGAAGGTGAAGAACATATCCAGCAGCAATGGCGGGATAGGCAAGATCACCATGGCGAGCAGAACCAGCAGCATCAATGGGATGCCGATCTGGCCCTGACTCAGGTAACGGGTGAAGTTGGATAATTTACTGGGCATCATCTCTCCGCTTAATGGCGCAGTTCTGGCGGGATGGTTAATTCAGGCAACGGTGGTGGCGGTAGGCCACGGCCGAGCCGGTACTCTTCCAGATGGAAGACATAAGTCAAAATATGGGCCACGGCGGTATACAGCCCCGCCGGGATCTCCTGCCATTCCTTGGTGGAGTAGTACACCGCACGCGTGAGCGGCGGGACGTTGACGATCGGGCGGTTATGTTGCCGTGCCAGTTGCTGCATCTGCAGCGCCATGGCGTCTACCGCTTTGGCCAGCACAAACGGCGCTTCCGCCTTGTTCTGGTCATATTTCAGGGCCACCGCATAGTGGGTCGGGTTGGTGATAATCACGTCCGCCTGCGGGATCACCTTGTGCATTCGGCGCATCGCCATCTGGCGCTGTAGGTTGCGAATGCGCGATTTAATCTGCGGGTTCCCTTCGCTGTTTTTATGCTCTTCTTTTACTTCCTGTTTGCTCATTTTGAGCTTTTTGATGTATTGCCACTGGGTGTAGGGCAGGTCGAGCAGGGCGATAAACAGCAGAGCCAAGCCATACAGCAACACCGTCGACCAAATCAGATCGAGGGTCAGGGTAATGGCGGTGCCGATATCGCGATGCTGCAAGCTCAGCAGCATCTGGATTTTGTCGCCAACCACGCTCCATAAGGTCAGCGAGATCAGCGCGGTTTTCAGTACGCTTTTCACCAGCTCAGCGATCGATTGCGAGGAGAACATTCGTCCCATCCCACTGATCGGATTAAGCTTGGAAAACTTCGGCTGCAAGGAGTCGATACTGACGTTCCAACCACCGCGCAGCAGGTTGCCGACCAAGGCGATGAGCATCAGCAAACCCAGCGGTGCCAGCAGTGTCCAGCCCATGGCGGACAGGCTTTCGCCCAGATGTTTGAACGCCAGTTGCGGGTCGAACACCTCTTGTTTACTTAAGGCCAGGTTGTAGCGCATGCTGCCGGTCAGCAGACGGCCTAAGCTTTCGCTAAATGCCGACAGCGTGATGGTGCCGCCCAGCACCAATAAGGCGGTGACCAGTTCGCGCGAGCGCGGCAAGTTACCCTCTTTACGCGCCTTATCCAGCCGCTGGCCGGTGGGTTTTTCGCTCTTATCCCCGCTCATTGCTTATCTCTTCTCGCTCATGGCTTGGCTCTTACGGGGTCACGGACGCGGGCGGGGCGTAAATGGCCGCCAGCAGGTTCAGCACTTCGCGGCTGAACTGGGTAAAGTTTTCCGGCACGCTGGAGAGCGTTAAGCCGACGCTCAGCACTCCGCACAGCAAAGTCATCGGAAAACCGAGCGAGTAGATATTCAGCTGCGGCGCGGCGCGGGTCATGATGCCGAAGGTCATATTGACCAGTAGCATGGCGGCGATGGCCGGTAACGCCAGCAGCAGAGCAGCGCCAATCATCCAACCGAACATGTTGATGATCTGCTGTAAGGCCGTATCCGACAGCATGCTGCCGACCGGGATGGCGGTGAAGCTGCGCACCAAAATATCCAGCACCACTAAATGGCCATTGAGCGCTAAAAACAGCAGCGACACATACATTTGGTACATCACGCCGAGCACCGCGGAGCTAACGCCATTGACCGGGTCATTCATCATCGCCATGCCAAGGCCCATCTGCATCGACACCAGCTGGCCTAAGGTGGTGAACACCGCAAACAGGATATCGACCACTAAGCCCAGCAGTGCGCCGATGATCAATTGCTGGATGGCGTAAAAAATGGCCAGCGGCGAGAACGGATCAACCGCGGGCATTGGCGGCATCAAGGGCGCCGCCACCACGCTAATCAGCAACGCCAGCCCGATGCGTACTTGAATCGGGATCTGCGGGTTGCCAAACAGCGGCATCACCATAAAGGCGGCGGTGAGGCGGAAAAACGGCCACCACAGCATGCCTATCCAGGCGGTAATATCGGCTGCGCTCAGGGTTAACATCAGCGGTGTCCCATCAGCCGATCAGGGTCGGAATTTCGTGGAAAATCTGGGTAAACAGATCGTGTAAGGTGGTCAACATCCACGAGCCGGCAAACCCCAGCATTGCCAGCATCACCAAAAAGCGCGGCAGGAACGACAGGGTCTGTTCGTTAATCTGGGTCGCCGCCTGAAAGATACTGACCAGTAGACCGACCACTAAACTGGGCAGCACTAAAATGCACACCATAGTGGCGATCACGGTCAGGGCCTGACCAAAAATGACGGAGATGGCAGTGGTATCCATAGAGTCTATCCGGTCAGCCGAAACTGGCACTTAAGGTGCCGACGGTCATCGCCCAGCCATCAACCAGCACGAAAATCATCAGCTTGAATGGCAGTGAGATAATCAGTGGTGACAGCATCATCATCCCCATCGCCATCAACACGCTGGATACCACCATGTCGATGATCAGAAACGGGATAAAAATCATAAAGCCAATCTGGAACGAGGTTTTCAGCTCGCTGAGCACAAAGGCCGGCATCAGGATCAGAAAATCCACTTTCTCTGGCGGGGTAGCGCGCGGCTCACCGGCGATATCCAGCAGCTGTTGCAGGTCACTTTCGCGCGTCTGCGCCAGCATGAATTTCCGTAGCGGCTTTTCTGCTTGGGCAAAGGCCTGCTTCAAGGTCAGGCTATCGTTCTGATACGGCTCGAAGGCGTTGACATAGATGTCATTGAACACCGGACGCATGATGAACAAGGTCAGGGTCAGGGCGATGCCAATTAAAATCCGGTTGGGCGGACTTTGCTGCAGACCTAAGGCTTGGCGCAAAATCGCCAGCACAATAATGATGCGGGTAAAGCTGGTGGTCATCAGCAGCATGGTCGGCAGGAACGACAGCGCCGTCATCAGCAGTAAGATCTGCAGCTTGACGCTGTACTCCTGTGCGCCACCGGCCTGCGGCGTAACCGTCAGCAGGCCGATATCCCCGTTCGCCGCTAAGGCTGGATGAGCCAGCAGGCACAGCAGCACCAGTAACCCGAGCTTGCGCATTAGCGAGATAACCCTTTGAGCATGTCGTCGCTGTCCACCACGTTGGTCAGGCGCAGGCCATATTTGTTATTCACGATCACCACTTCGGCGTGGCCGAGCAGGGTGCCGTTGACTTTGACATCCATCGGCTCGCCGTTGAGTTTGTCCAGCTCAATCACGGTGCCGCGACCGATACTCATCAGATCGCCGATCATCAGTTCGGTGCTGCCCACTTCCAGCGTCAGTTTCACCGGAATATTGCGGATAAATTTCATGTCCGTTGGGAAGCTAGCTGCCTCCGGCGCGCTGGCCGGGGTTTCGGCGGCCAAATCGCCCATATCGAGATCGTTCAGATCCAGATTTAAATCATTCAGGGTTTCGGACATCGGGGGTTCCTTGCGGTTACAAAAAACGGTACATCATCAATATTTCCCGGTCAGTACCGGGCCGTAAAATGGCGTTAGGCCGGCGTGTCCAGCACGTCATCAACCTGCAGCACCAGATTGCCGTTACGCTCGGCAATGCGCGCTTTATACAGTGGGCTGTTACCCGCGCGAACGGTGAGCTGCGAAGGCATATCCACGGGGATCACATCGCCCACTTGCAAATCCATCACGTCACCCAAGGTCAGCGATTTTTCGCACAGGGTGGTTTGCAGGCGCAGCGGCACTTGTTGCAGCCGCTCTTCCACCTTGGCTTGCAACGTCGGGTCGAGCTCGACGTTAGCCTCTTCGGCTGCTGGGGTACGTAAAAACTCCAGACCGTTAAATGGCAGCGCGATTTCCAGCCAGCCCAGATGTTCGCCAATTTGAATCGAGAAGCGACAGATCTGGAACAGCGGCTGATTGGCCATGCTGTTGTTCAAGTGCAGCGATTGCTGCTGGGTCATTTGGCTGTACCAGCTGGTTTGGTTGCGCCAGCAGTCATCAAATTGCTCCAGCAACTGGCGGAAAATCCGTTCGACTAAACGCAGCTCGGTATCGCTCATCTCACTGCGACGACGGGTACTGGTGCCTTTGCCGCCGAAAAACAGATCGGCCATGAAAAACAGCAGATCGCCATCCATCGCAATCAGGCCGCGCATATCGTGCGGCTCAACCAGAAATTCGCGCTGGCTGTTCGGCTTCGGGATCGAGGCCAAGTATTCGCGCAGCTTCAGGGTATCTTGCTGCTCGAAGTGAAAATTCACCGGCTTGCGCAGCAGACCGAAGAAGAACTGCTTGGCGGAGCGCTCGAAACGCTGGCAGATGGTATCGAGGGTCGCCTGTAGCGCACCAATGCGATGCTCCGGGTTTGCCAGATCAAAAGTCTTGATATGCGCCTGTTCGCTGGGGGAGATAATTTTTCGTTTGATTGTTTTCATTCCGGCTCACTCGGCAACGTCTTACCGGGTCTTCTCGACCGCAAAATTCTGTGTCTGTAATAAGTAAGGTCTGCGTAATGCAAATTCTCTGCCAGTTTTTGAGCAAAACCGCGTCAGTGTTAAGGCGGTGAGGGCGTGAGCAGCGGCTGTAAAGGATGGTAATTGGCGTGTCATTTTTTTGACTTAAGTCGCAAAGGTGACGATTGGGCATATATTGACGCGCGGATTGATTGACAAGTGACAAAGAACAGTCAGCGCGCGTGGCCAGTGTTGCTCAATTAATGGCACGTTACTTGCTTTTGAACTGCGCGTAAAACCGTCCGCGTCATTGTGGCGGTTTCCTTGTTTATCAGAGCCTTGTTCATCAGAGGATTTCGGAGAGTCAGCGTCATGTATCACACAGCCCCGGGAATGCAGTACACCTTGGCCCAGATGGAGGCGGTAAAGTCACAAATCGGCGTCGGCAGTAGCACCGAAATGGTTGCCGCCAACCCGTTGACCGCATCCGGTGCGCAGGTGCCGAGTTTCCGCGCGGCGCTGACCCAAGCGGTCGATCGGGTCGATACCCTAAGCAAAACCGCCAAAGACATGATGACCGCGGTCGATACCGGGGCCAGTCAAGATCTGGTCGGCGCCATGGTGGCGAGCCAGAAAGCCAGTTTGTCGTTCACCGCGCTAGTGCAGGTGCGTCAGAAACTGATGACAGCCTATGACGATGTCATGAAAATGCCGGTATAAGTGAGAGTCTGACGTGACCGAATTATTACAGAAAAAATGGGCCCAATTGCCGGCGCCGTCGGCGATGCTGGCCAAGGTAAAAGGCCGTCGCCTGAGCGCGCTGCTCGGGGTGATTGCGCTGGTGGTGACCGGCATTGTGGTGTTGGCGTTGTGGCTCGGTAACAGTGAATACCGCCCGCTGTATGGCCGCAATGAAGCTTTTGATCAAAGCCAAGTGATGTCCGTGTTGGATAAGCAGGGCTTTAATTTTTATGTTGATGGTAACAGTGGCCAACTTATGGTGGCCCGTGACCAGTTAGGCAAAGCGCGCATGGCACTGGCCGCGGCGGGCGTTAAAGTGCAGTTGCCGACCGGCCTTGAGATCTTGGATAAAGACAACAGTCTCGGCACCAGTCAGTTTATTGAAGATGCGCGCTACCGCCACGGTTTAGAAGGCGAACTGGCGCGTACCATCATGTCCCTTGATGGCATTACCAATGCTCGTGTGCATTTGGCCATTCCTAAACGTACCTTGTTTATCCGCGGTAATCCTGAGCTGCCATCGGCCTCGATTGCGGTGTCTTTGCAACCGGGCGTGAGCCTCAAGCCGGGTCAGGTACGCGCGATTGTGAATCTGGTGTCGGGCAGCGTCACCGATCTGAAGCCGGAAAACGTGACAGTAGTGGATCAGGCCGGTCGCTTGCTGAGCGCCAACGATGCCGATGCACAGGCCGGTGAAACCAACA
Organism: Plesiomonas sp. ZOR0011; assembly: GCF_000800945.1. Lineage (NCBI taxonomy): Bacteria > Pseudomonadati > Pseudomonadota > Gammaproteobacteria > Enterobacterales > Enterobacteriaceae > Plesiomonas > Plesiomonas sp. ZOR0011. Next base: position 110,468 of record NZ_JRKB01000025.1, on the reverse strand, counting down.
CCCAATATCTGGAATATGTTAACCGTTTGGAGCGCAGCTACATTGACCGCGCCACTCGGATGCTCGATCCGATGCTCGGCATGGGTAACTTTGAGGTGCAAGTGGCCGCCAAGGTCAACTTTGACCGTAAGGAAGCCACCGAAGAAGTGTACAACCCGCAAGGGGCGCTCACCCGTGAGTACAGCCGTGAAGATCGTAGCAATGAAGAGCAAAGTGCTGGGGTACCGGGCGCGCTGAGTAACCAACCGGCGGACAAATCGACCAATACCAAAAACGCCAACAACAAGACCACCTCTACGACCCAAGAAAATCAGTCGGACAGTAAAGATCTGGTCAACCGCACCACCGAGCTGAACCGCGACTTCCAGTTAGATCGCACTCAACGTCATATCCGTTATCAGCAAGGCGAGCTGCAGCATCTGAGTGTGTCGGTGCTGATTAACGGCAAGCCAGAGCAATATTCGAAAGCCGAGCTGGATCAGATGACCACCATGCTGCAAGACGCCTTGGGTCTGCGCAGTGCCAATGGCGATCAGATTAGCTTGCACGTGTTCCCATTTGTGGCCGGTGATAATCCGCTGAGCGCCGATGCGCCATGGTGGAAAGATCCGTTCTGGATGGATGTCCTGCGTTATGTGTTGGCCGCCGTCGTGGCGTTGGCGGTGCTGTTTGGTGTCGTCCGTCCGGTACTGCGTCAGCTGGCTAAGCCGTTGCCGGTCAACGATCCGGCGCTGCCTGCGCAAGCCGAGGATGATGCTACTGCCAGCAGCGGTGAGCTGCAGCCAGATGGCACGAGCGAGAAGGGCGAGGCGAGCGCGGCGTTGCCGGTATCACGTCCGGGTCTGACATTGAACGAAAACCTGCTGGAGCTGCCATCACCGGAAACCGGTTTGGAAGTGCAGCTGGAGCGTATCCAGTTCCTGGCTAATCAGGAGCCGGAGCGTGTGGCGCAGGTGGTTAAACAGTGGATAAAGGTTGAGCAACATGACGGAAACTGAAGTAATGCAGCCGGAAGACGGCTTGCAACAGGCGGCGATTTTGCTGCTGAGCATGGGGGAAGAGGCCGCCGCCAACATCCTCAAACAGCTCAGCCGTGAGGAAGTGAGCCGCCTGACCGTTGCTATGGCCAGCCTGCCGGGAGTGAAAAAAGATCAGGCGCAGTCCGTTTTTCTGCGCTTTTTCACCGATTTTCGTTCGGAGTCGGGGATTACCGGTGCATCGCGTGGCTATCTGGAGCGCACGCTGGATAAAGCACTGGGTCGCTCTTTGGCGCGTCCACTGATTGACAGCATTTATGGCGATACTCTGCGTAGCAGCCTGCAGCGTTTGCAGTGGCTGGAGCCGTCTAAGCTGGTCGAGCTGATTGCCGGTGAGCACCCGCAGTTACAAGCGGTATTTTTGGCCTACTTAGAGCCGGATATGGCCAGCCAATTGCTGAGCCGTCTGCCACCAGAAACCCACGATGACCTGCTGTATCGTCTGGCCAATCTGGATGAGATCCATCCGGATATGATTGATGAAGTGCATGTATTGCTGGAGAAATTCTTGCAGCAAGTCGGCCATCGTACCAGCTCGCAAGTGGACGGTACCAAAAAGGCGGTGGATATCCTCAACCGCATGGGCAGCCGTACGTCTGAGATCATGCTGTCGCTGCGCGACATGGATCCGAGCCTGATGGTGAAACTGGAAGAGAGCATGTACCAGTTCGACATTCTGGAGCGTCAGAGCGAGGCCACCTTGAGCCGCATGATCGAAGAAGTGCCGCAAGAGCGTTTGGCGCTGGCACTCAAAGGCTCGTCCACCACCTTGCAAGAGAAGATCTTTGCTTGCCTGCCGAAGCGGGCCGCTCAGTATCTGCGCGAAGAGATGGAAACCAAGGGTGCAGTGCGCATGAGTGCGGTGGAAGAAGCCCGTACCGAAATCATGCAGACCCTGCGTCAATTGGCCAACGACGGCGAAGTCGAGCTGTCGCTGTTCGCGGAAAATGTGGTCGAGTAAGGGGAGCTGAGCCATGTGTGACAAACCCGGCACCATTTTTCGTCCGCAACCCGGTCAATTCCGGCCATACCGTTTTCCGCCGCTGGTGGAAGAGCGGTCCCGGGATGACGAGTTTGATTTTGATGACTTTGCCGATGACAGCCACAGCCGTCATGGCAGCAGTGCCGCTCACTATCAGGAAGAGTTCAATAACGGCTTTCAGGACGGCATGCAAAAAGGCTACGACGAAGGCTTTATGCAAGGCCAGCAGCAAGGCTTGGAAGGCGGTCGTCAGCAAGGCTATCAAGCCGGTTACCAAGATGGCCAGCAGCAAGGTTTGCAAGAGGGCCGTCAGCAGCTGACCCATTCGGTGACTGCCGCCGATGCGCTGTTGCAGCAAATTCAGCAAGTGTTCCATCAGCATGTGCGTGAGCAGAGCGAGATGATCTGCGATCTGGTGCAGAAGGTGGCGCGTCAGGTGATCCGCTGTGAGTTGACGTTACAGCCACAGCAGCTGGTGACCTTGATTGAAGAGACCTTAGCACAAGTGCCTGAGCAAGAAGGCCAGATTGCGGTGCATCTCAATCCGCAAGATTGTCAGCGTCTGCAGCAATTGCTGCCCGATGTGGTGAACAAGTGGCAGTTGGAGCCGGATAACGCACTGGAAAGCGGCAGTTGCCGCGTGGTGACCCGTGATTCGGAGGCGGTAGCCGACAGTGAGGAGCGCCTGCAAGCTTGTATGGATGCAGTGCGCGATACGTTGCTGGTTGAACCGGTGGCTGAACACGCCGAATGAGTAATCTGCAGCAAACCTTAGCGCGTCGCTTGGCGCTGGCTGGTCGGCAATTGCCAGAGCTGCCGGTGGCGCGCACCTATGGCCGCTTAACCCGCATGACCGGCTTGACGCTGGAGGCGGTCGGTTGCCGTCTCAGTAGCGGTCAGCGCTGCATGATAGAAACCGACAGTGGCGCGCTGGTGGAAGCGGAGGTGGTCGGGTTTGACCGTGAATCTTCGTTCCTGATGCCGATCCGACACACCTCAGGGCTGCGCCCGGGTTGTCGCGTGCTGCCGTTGCAGGGCGATAGCAAAATTGCCGTCGGTTATGGCTTGCTGGGCCGCATTTTGAACGGTGTCGGTGAGCCGCTGGATAACCGTGGCCCGCTGCAAACCGATCAGCGTATTCACCTGCAAGGTGAGAGCATTAACCCGTTGATCCGTCAGCCGATTAGTGAGCAGTTGGATGTGGGCGTGCGCGCCATCAACGGCATGCTGAGTGTCGGTAAGGGTCAGCGTCTGGGTCTGTTTGCCGGTAGTGGGGTGGGTAAAAGTGTGCTGCTGGGGATGATGACCCGCAACACCACCGCCGAAATTACCGTGGTGGGCTTAATTGGCGAGCGTGGCCGTGAGGTGCGCGAATTTATTGAGCATTCGCTGGGCAGTGAAGGGCTGAAAAATGCGGTTGTGATAGCCTCTCCGGCCGATGATCCGCCACTGCTGCGGCTGCGGGCGTCAGTATTATGCCACCGAATTGCCGAGTTTTTCCGCGATCGCGGCCATGATGTGCTGCTGTTGATGGACTCCCTAACCCGTTACGCGCAGGCGCAGCGGGAAATTGCGTTGGCTGTCGGGGAGCCGCCTGCCACCAAAGGTTATCCGCCATCGGTGTTTAGCCTGTTGCCACAATTGGTGGAGCGCGCGGGTAACGGCGCACACGGTAAAGGCTCGATCACCGCCTTTTATACCGTACTGTCTGAGGGTGATGACCAGCAAGATCCGATTGCCGATGCGGCGCGCGCGATTTTAGACGGTCACATTGTTCTCAATCGCACCTTGGCTGAAAGCGGCCACTATCCGGCGATCGATATTGAGCAGTCGATCAGCCGTGCCATGCCACAAATTGTATCCCCTGAGCACCTGCGTCAGGCGCAGTTGGTTAAACAACGCTATTCCCGTTACCGCCAAGTGCAAGACTTACTGGCCTTGGGCGGCTATCAACCGGGGCAAGATCCACAGTTGGATACGGCGATTGCCAGTTATCCGGCGATCTGTGCCTATCTGCAGCAAGGCATGCAAGAAAAAGTCACCCTCGCCGACAGTACGGAACAGTTATTGCAACTGCGCTAACCGGCAGCTGGCCGACCTGTGAGCGTCAGCCAGCCGTCAGTGGCTACACGGTGAATCTGGTGGCCTGAGGTGGAGTTTTCGAGGAGCGGTCTTGCGTTATGTCTCGTCAGCACGGCGTGTTGCACGCCTGGTATCAGCAGCAGCAGCAGCGATTTGAACAGTTACAGTCCGAGCAGGGCAGTTGGCAGCGCCAGCAGCAGGCGCACGCTGAGCGCTTGGAATTGTTGCAGCAGGTCTCGACCCAATATGCGCTCGGTAGCGGCAATGGCTCCAGCGCGCTGTTAGTCAAAGGCATTGGCCGCTTTCGTAACCAACTTTCCCTGATCACCCAATTACAGCAGCAAGAGCTGGCGCTGGCGGAAGCCGAGTTGCGTGCTGCCCGTGAACGGGTGTTGCATCAGCATCTGAATTTGAAAAAAGGCGATACCTTGTTGCAAAAGTTGCAGCAACAGCAGTTACAGCGCGAAGCGAAGCGTGAGCAGCGGGTGTTAGATGAGCTGTCGGGACAGCGTTTTTTACGTCGTCAGCAGGCGTGCCGTTAACACCAAGCGTCGTAGGTGATTGCGGATGACACAGGCTTAGCGCGGTGCGTAGGTCAGTCCCGCGTCCGGTTTCAGTAATTGGGTAACCAGCTGTTTTTGCTGCGCCAGCAGTTTGCCGTTACGGCTATTTTGCTGCTGGCATGCTTGGATCAGCTGATGCAGCTGTTGCCATTGCTGCTGAGCACTGGCGCTGAGCTGCTCTGGTAAGGCACGAAACAGCGCTTGCATCCCGTGGTCATCGGCGGGCAGGCCGAGCGCTTGCAGGTGTTGGCAACGTTCGGTAGCGCGTTGCTGTAAGGTGTGCAGCAGCGGTTGCAACTGGTGGTTGCTGTCAGTTAAGCCACGGCTATCGCGCTGTTGCATCAACGTATACTGCCGCTGTAACAGCGGTTGCAGTTGCTGATAATCACGCACATCGTGCGTCAGTGTTTGCAGCAGCGCTTTAACGCGAGACTTACGATCCATAGCGTGGTTTAGCCTTTGTAATGTTGATATAGGCTGTCAGCCAGACGATCGGTGTTGATACTCAAGCCACCTTGCGCCAGCAGGGCACGCATCTTCGCGACTTTCTCTAAATCCACTTCCGCCGGACGTGGCGTTTGCTGCGCTTGTTCCAGCATTTTCAGATCGCGGCTCAGGGCCACGGACTCAACCGGCTTGCTGTTGGCTGCGGGAGTTTTCTGGGCGGTGCCGCTGGCCGGAGTCAGTACGGTGCTGACGGCCACGTCACGCTGTACTTTACCAATCATGGTTGCTCCTTTTGCATTAGGCAGTGTAGGCATCATGGTGGTGCTTACCTTAACGTCATCGGTGAAGTCAGTGCGCCGCCGTGAGTTTGGCTGTGGCATCTGACCGCTTGATTATATACGGCGACCGGCTACTGGCCTAACTTAAATCAGAGCGCACTTTTTTCGGCCGTTTTTTATTTGTGGCACATAATTGCCGGCGGCAGCGGCAAAAATCCGGCACTGACGGTTAAAAGTCGGTCATAACTTGACCCGGTCCGCTCACTCGGGCCCGAATTTCCTTACCGCTGATGCTGTTTTGAATCCGAATTTTTTTGCCCTGACTGCCATCCTCCAGCGCAATCCCTTTCATTGAGGCACTGACTCCATCCTTTTGCGCCAAGATCACCACTTCATCGCCGCGCTTAATCAGATCCGGTGCGGTCAGCATATTGCGGTTAATCAGGCGACCAGCCGGGAGATTGCGGCGCAATGTCTGGCCAATCAGCGCCTGTGGATCGGTGAAATAGGCTTGGCGTAAAAACGCGATATCGGTGGCTTTAACGCTCAGATCGCCGGCGCTTAGCACTTGGCCGCGCTCAAGGTTACGGCTGGCAAAAATCAACGGCAGCAAGATGGAAACATCGGCTTTGACATGCAAACGCCAGGTTTTGGGGGCGCTACAGCGCACTTCGTAACTGACGCGACCGGCCGGTGGATCCTCGCTCAGGCGCTGAATTTGTGGCGGCGTGGCGCACTCTGGGAAGTCCGGCATGTTGCGCAGCTTAACGTCAAACTGCTGACTCTTTTGTGCTTTTGCGAACGATGTCACGTCCTGTTGGATAAATTGCGTCACTTGTTCGGCGGGGGTCACGGCCGCCCACAGGGGGGCACTGCCGAGCAGCAGGGCCGGCAGCAAGCCGAAGTATCGAGCCAGCATGGACATGGCGTCTCCTTTAATGCGCAGGAAGCACAGTTTCCGCTACTGACAGGGCGCGGTTGCCCGGGGAATCTGTGCGCGGTTTTGCGCATTGTAATCCAGATGGTTAAAAAATTGGCGTGTTAATTGCTAAGAGACAGGGCTTATTCACGTTGTTTGCAGGGGGAAAGAACATGTCACTGAGTTTTGATAAAGCGCTGGGTGTTTTTCCGCACACGCTCGATTTTCGCACTGAACGGGCCAAGGTTCTGGCCGGTAACCTCGCCAACGTGGATACCCCGGATTACAAGGCGCGCGACATCAGTTTTAAAGATGTGATGCGGCAGATTAATCGCTCGTCAATGAGCGCCGAGTTTGGCAGCCGTGCGGCGGCCGAACCGAATTATGTGGCCATGTACCGCAATCCGTATCAGCCATCGAAAGATGGCAACACCGTTGATCAGGGTGTTGAGCAGGCGCAGTTCGCGCGTAACGCGATGGACTTTCAGACCAGCTTGACCTTCATGAACATGACCTTCAGCGGGTTAAAGCAAGCAATTACCGGACAGTAATGAGGTAACCGATGTCATTCGGAGATATTTATGACATCGCCGGTTCGGCGATGACCGCGCAAACCGTACGACTCAACACCGTGGCCAGTAACATGGCGAACGTGGATGTTACGGCCGGTAGCGCAGCAGAGGCATACCGAGCGCGTCGGCCGGTGTTCTCTACCATTATGGGGAATACCGCGCACGGTGGTCTGGCGACCGCCAAAGTGAACATTCGCGGGATCGAAGAGAGCCAAGCGCCATTAACGCGCCGTTACGAGCCGAAAAACCCGCAAGCCGACAAAGACGGCTATGTGTTCGTCTCGAACGTCAACATCGTGGAAGAGATGGCGGACATGATGGCAGCGTCACGCAGCTTTGAAACCAACGTGGATGTGCTATCCCGCGTGCGCAGCATGCAGCAAGGGATCTTACGTCTGGGCAATCCGGCCTAAGTGGGTTCGGCTTACGTTTTCGATTATCTGATTTTAAGGACGTCTCATGAGTCTGGCCCGAGTACAGTCTTCCAACCAGCCTGCGGCTGATGATGCCATGCCGCAGGGCGCGGTGAGCAAAAACGGGATCAACCCGACCAAAAACGATTTTATGACCATGATGGTGGCGCAAATTCGCAACCAGAACCCGCTCAACCCGATGGACGGTACCCAGTACCTGACCCAGCTTGGCATGATGTCGGCGGTCGAGAGTCTGGAAGGGGTGAAGATGGGCATGCTGAACCTCAACATTGGCATGAGCAATGTGGAGATGCTGCAGAGCACCAACCTGATTGGCAAGAGCGTGTTGATGGAAGTCAGCAATGCGCTGGAGGTCAAAGAAGGCCAGAAACTCGATGGTCGCATCCGTCTGGATAAAGCGGCGGATAACGTCAAAGTGGCAGTATATGACGAAGAGGGCAAGTTGGTCGACACCCTGAAACTGGGTCCACAGCCTGCCGGTTTGGTGAAGTTTGAGATTGATGGCGACAAGCTGGGTGCCGGCAAATACAAATTTGAAGTGTTGGGTGAGAGCGGCAGCGATGCGTGGAGTCAGAACGTGCTGTTGGCGGCCAAGGTGCAAGCCGTACACATCAGTACTGACGGCATTACCCCAAACCAGCTAGAGCTGGAAGGGATTGGCAAGATGTCACTCTATGACATGCGTGAGATTACTGATTCGGATACAGCTCCGATGATGGCGAAATCTTCCCGTAAACCATTCCCGTTTTCTCTCATCTGATCCCGTAAGATTTTTCAGGAGTTTGTATGTCTTTTAATATTGGCTTGAGCGGTCTGCAAGCGACCAGTGAGCAGATGAACACCATCAGCCACAACATTGCCAACGGTTCAACCGCCGGTTTTAAATCATCTCGTACCGAGTTTCAGGATGTCTATGCCGCGACTTTCGGCGGCGGCCAAGCTAACGGCGTGGCGGTGTCTAACATTCGTCAAAGCTTTGCCACCGGCAGCATGACCACCACTAACCGTAACGGCGATCTGGCGATCAACGGCGATGGTTTTTTTGTGGTCGAGAATAACGGTCAGAAGTTTTACACCCGCGCCGGGATCTTCGACGCTCGTCAGGACAAGAACAATCCAAACATGCTGAATTTGTTAAGTGCGGATGGTTCGTTGCTGCTGGGTAAAGGCGGTCAGCCAATCACTATCGATCAGGCCGATCAGGCACCAAAGGCCAGCACCAAAGGCTCACTGGGGCTGAATCTGGATTCGGGCGCTCCCGTGATTGATGCGGCAAAACCGTTTGATATCAACGATCCGTCTACCTACAACTCCACCAGTACCGTGAAGGTGTATGACCAACTGGGTAATGAGCATCAGGTGACTCAATACTATCGCAAGACTGCCGATGGTAAGTGGGATATGCATGTGGCGATGGATAACACCCTGTTGCCAGGTGGCGCGACCCCCGTGGAATTTGATGATACCGGTAAGCTGACCAAGCCAAGCCCATCCAACCTGTCATTGACCCTGCCTAATGGTCAACCGTTGGCGCTGGACATGAGTGCCATGACCCAGTACGGCGGTGGTTTTAGTATTACGTCTGTGAGTTCCGATGGCTATGCGGCGGGTAAGTTTGCTAACTGGTCCTTTGAGTCAGACGGCACCGTGGTGGCCCGTTATACCAATGGCGAAAAAGTCAGCCAAGGTCAGCTGCAACTGGCGCGTTTTACCAATAACGAAGGCCTGCAACCGGCCGGTGGTAACCGCTGGACCGAAACGTTTGCGTCTGGTCAGGCGATGACGGGCGTGGCAGGGGAAGGTCAGTTGGGCGGCATTTTGACCGGTCGTTATGAGAACTCCAACGTTAACATCACCGATGAAATGGTCGGTTTGATGGGCGCGCAGAGCAGCTATCAGGCCAACGCCAAGTCCATTCAGGTCGCCAATGAGATGACCAAGATCCTGTTCAACTCTCTGTAAGGCGCGGCTTAAGTCATGGATAAATTGCTGTTTACTGCGCTGTCTGGTGCGCGTCGAACCCTGATGTCACAGCAGGTGCAGGCCAACAACCTAGCCAACGTGAACACCACTGGTTTTCGCGCTGACTTGGAGCAGGCGTCCACGGAGCTGTTGCGTGGCGCCGGTTACCAAACGCGGGCACTGGTCGGTGAGCAAGCGCTGGGCTCGGACTTTTCCGGTGGCGCGCTGCAGCGTACCGATCGTCCGTTAGACGTGGCCATTCAAGGCGACGGTTTTTTTGCCGTGGAAACCCCACAAGGCGAAGCCTATACCCGCGCCGGTAACTTTACCACTAACGATGCCGGTGAGCTGAGCGTCAATGGCCATCCGCTCATGGGCACCGACGGCCCGATCGTGTTGCCAGAATACAGCCAATTGACCGTGGGGAAAGACGGCACGTTGTCGATCGTGGCGCCGAATGGCGGCCTGATGCAAGAAGCCGGTCAGCTCAAATTGGTCAACCCGAAACCCGATCAAATCGCGAAAAGCCCCGATGGCTTGTTTCGCATGCTGGATAACAGCAGTGCCCCTGCCGATGACGGCGTACAGGTAGCCAGCGGCTATTTGGAGTCCAGCAACGTCAACGCGGTTGACGCGATGATCCGCAACATGACTTTGGCGCGTAACTTTGAACTTCAGGTCAAGATGATGAAAACTGCAGAGGATTTAACCACTGCCGGTAACCGTCTGATCCGTGAGTAAGGCATAACAGAATGAATGCAGCATTATGGGTAAGTAAAACCGGTCTGGCGGCACAAGATGTCCAGATGCAGGTGATTTCCAACAACTTAGCGAACGTTAACACCATCGGCTTTAAGCAAGACCGCGCCGCGTTTGAAGATCTGTTCTATCAGATCAAAAAGCAGCCTGGTGGTATGGCCGATCAGCAAAATGAGACCCCAGGCGGTCTGATGCTGGGTAACGGTGTGCGTGTGGTGGGTACCGAAAAGCTGATGAAGACCGGTGCCTATCAGCAAACTGACGTGCCGACCGATATGTCGATTCAAGGTCAGGGCTTTTTCCAGATTGAAATGCCGGATGGCACCATGGCCTATACCCGTAACGGCCAGTTCCACCGTAATGCCGAAGGCATGCTGGTGAACTCCAGTGGTCTGCCGCTGAGCCCGAATATCGAGATCCCAGAAAATGCGACCAGCTTCTCGGTGGGTACCGATGGCACCGTGACCTATACCAGCGCCGATGATCCGCAGCCGCAAGAGTTAGGCCAAATCACTCTGGTGAACTTCACCAACCCAGCCGGTCTGGAAGCGGCCGGTAGCAACCTGTTCAAAGAAACCGGTGCCAGTGGCGCGCCGAATGAAGGGGTGGCCGGTGAAAATGGGCTGGGTCAGCTTAAGCAGTTCTCACTGGAAGGCTCCAACGTGAGCGTAGTGGAAGAGATGGTGAACATGATCACCACTCAGCGCGCTTATGAAATGAACGCCAAAGTGGTATCCAGTGCCGATCAGATGCTGAAGTTTGTGAGTCAGTCACTGTAATTAGCGTGACGAGCGGCGCACGTGGCGAATAAAGAGAGAGTAAACCTAAGATGAGACGCGTTCTGGTTCTGTTAACCCTATTGCTGGCTGGGTGTGCGCACCCGCCAATCGGTCCGTATCCGGGGGAAGATGAATTCACCCCACCGCCGATGAAATTGCCAGCGATGGAAAGGGACAAGGACGGTGGCCTGTTCAGTACCGATTACAACATGGCACTGTTTCAGGACCGGCGCGCGTTCCGGGTTGGCGATGTGCTGACGGTAGTACTGCAAGAGCAGACCAGCTCCAGCAAGAAGGCTGGTACCAGCTTTGGCAAAGAGAGCAACACCAGCATCGGTGCCGCCACCTTGTTTGGCAGTGAGTACCCGAAAGCGGCGTCGTCATTGGGTGCTGATCGCGACTTTAAGGGCAACTCCACCAGTTCGCAGCAAAACTCGCTCTCCGGCAGCATCACCGTACTGGTGTATGAAGTGATGCCGAACGGCATTTTGCGCGTGCGCGGCGAGAAGTGGCTGCGTCTGAACCAAGGTGACGAGTATATCCGTCTCAACGGCTTGGTGCGGGTGGATGATATCGACGGGACGAACCGCGTGTCGTCGCAGCGTCTGGCGGATGCGCGGATCACTTACTCCGGTCGTGGCGCACTGGCTGACTCCAACTCGGCAGGTTGGTTGACCCGCTTCTTTAACAGCCCGTTCTTCCCGATCTGAGGATGATAATGAAGAGATGTTATTGGCTGCTGGCTCTGTGGCTTGGCAGCATGTCAGCTGTGGCGGCGCCACTGCTGGATATGGTGGACGTACAGGGGATCCGGGAAAACCAGCTGGTCGGTTACGGCTTGGTGGTCGGTCTTAGCGGTACGGGTGATAAGAGCCAAACCAAGTTCACCTCACAGTCGATCAAAAACATGCTAAGCCAGTTCGGAGTGCAATTGCCGGCCAATGCCGATCCGAAACTGAAAAACGTGGCCGCGGTTGCGGTCAGCGCGACCTTGCCACCACTGGCGGCGAAAGGTCAGGCGCTGGACATTACGGTATCTTCGATGGGGGATGCCAAGAGTCTGCGCGGCGGTACCTTGCTGTTGACGCCACTGCGTGGGGTCGATGGCCAAGTGTATGCCATGGCGCAAGGTAATTTGGTGGTGGGTGGTTTGAATGCCGAAGGCGCCAGTGGTAGTGGGATCACGGTCAATATCCCAACCGCCGGTTTGATCCCGAACGGCGCCCTGATTGAGCGCGAAATTCCGTCTTCATTCCTGACCAATCCTGACATCGTTCTGAATTTGAAACAGCCCGGTTTTAACACGGCGCGTAACATCGAGATGGCGATTAACCGCGTGTTGGGGCCAGGGGTTGCCAATGCGCAGAGTAATGCCAAAGTGGTTATGCGTGCGCCGTTAGATCCGAGCCAGCGCGTGAGTTTTATGGCGGCGCTGGAGAACTTGAAGGTGGCGGAAGGGCCAACACCAGCACGCATTATCTTCAATGCCCGTACCGGCACTATCGTGATGGGACAGAACGTGCGCGTGCGTCCTGCGGTGGTCAGCCACGGTTCGCTGACGGTGAACATTGTCGAGAATTCACGGGTCAGTCAGCCTAACCCGCTGTCGAACGGGCAGACGGTGGTCACCCCGCAATCGAATGTCAGCGTGAACGAAGAGCGCGGCAAGGCGTTTGTCTGGCCGGCCGGCACCTCATTGAAAACGATCGTCGATGCCATCAACAGCTTGGGTGCGACCCCGAGCGATCTGATGTCGATTTTGCAGGCACTCAAACAGGCCGGCGCGCTGGAAGGCGAGCTGATTGTCATATGAGTATGGAGATTTCTCCGGACGAGGCGCAAGCCTCGTTCCTGTATAACGATGTGCACCAGCTGCAAAACATCAAGGGCAACCGCGATCAGCAGCAAGCGTTACGTCAGGTGTCGCAGCAATTTGAAGCGGTGTTCTTGCAGACCGTGCTCAAGCATATGCGTCAGGCAAACAATGCTATGCGGGACCCCGACTCGCCACTTAGCAGTCGCCAGCAAGACTTTTACCAATCCTTCTATGATGGCCAATTGGCCTCGGAGATGAGCAAGAAAAGCCATCTGGGGATTGCAGAGATGCTGGTGAAACAGCTCGCAGCGGCCGTACCGAAGGGCTACGGCAAACCGGTGTCGGGTGCGCCAAGTGAGTCGGCGCGCGCGGCGGAGAGTTTTGCCGTCACCATGCACGCCAAACCGGCGCAAGGCAAACCAATTCAGGCACCGTGGCTTCCGGCTACGGTACTGGATCGCATCTTTGGCGGCGCGGCAGAAATCAGCGCCGACGGGGCGACGGTGGCCACGTCTGATCCGCAGAAACAAAACTTTATCAATAAACTGTTCCCATATGCGATCCGCGCTGCGCGCGCGCTGGGCACCTCGCCATCGGTATTGTTGGCGCAAGCGGCGCTGGAAACCGGTTGGGGCCGTGGCATTTTACGTCGCGGCGATCAGAGCAGTTATAACCTGTTTAACATCAAAGCCAGTCCGGGTTGGCAAGGCGAGCAGGTGACCGTAGCGGCGCCGGAAGTGATTGACGGACAGACCGTGAATCAAGAGTCGCCGTTTCGGGTCTACCAGAGCTTTGCGGAGTCGTTTGAAGATTACGTTAACTTCCTGCGCAGTAACCGCCGTTATGCCAAGGCACTGCAACATGCGGATAATCCGGAGCGCTATTTCAATCATCTACAGCAAGCTGGCTATGCCACTGATCCGCAGTATGCCCGCAAACTGCAAGGGGTCTGGCAGCAAGTCCAACAGATGTTGGAGTGACCGACTATCGGGCAGGGCTGGGCGATTTAATCGTTTTGCCCTGCAGGTCGCTTAATGACTTTCAGATGAGTTTTAAAACCGTGCAGGCCATTGCCTGTCGGCATTCGGCGTGAGGGTCGGGTGTTTTTACACTGAGTAAGGACGTTGTCATGAGTCTGATTAATATCGGTTTAACCGGTCTGGGCGCGGCCAATGCCGGCCTGAGCACCACTTCGCACAATCTGGTGAACATGAACACGCCCGGATATACCCGTCAACGTATCGGTCTGGCCAGTCAGGTTGGCCCCGGTGGCGTGGGCGCGGGTGTCGGTGTAACCGGCATTGATCGTTTGGCCGACGGCTTTTTGAATACCAGCCTGTGGCGCCAATCTTCGGCGTTGCAGCAGAGCAATACCCAATATCGCTACATGAGCAAGACCGAACAGATCCTGACTGCGGATAGCTCTAGCATCAACGTGGGTCTGGATCGCTTTTATTCGGCGCTCAGCGAAGCGGCGGTCAATCCGCAAGATATGGCGCTGCGCCAATCGATTTTGTCGCAGGCCGATGCCGTGGTTCAGCGTTTCAATAACATGGATGCGCAATTAAAGAGCCAGCGTAAACAGCTCGACAGCCAGCTGGACTCCAGTATCAGCCAGACCAACTCGCTGCTGGCCAGCATCGCCGAGATGAATAAGCAGATCAAAGAAGCGGGCGCGCGCGGGCAAACCATGACCGACGTGCTGGATGCGCGCGATCAGGCGATCAGCCAGCTGTCTGAGCAGTTGAATGTTAACGTGCAGTACAAGCCAGATGGCACCGTGGATATCAACTTGGATCAAGGCCAGCCGCTGGTCAGCGGTAATACCGCCAGTCAGCTGGATATGGCGCGCGATGGCGTTATCAGCATTAAGCGCGGTGATGCCTCGTTCGCGATGCCGCGCAATATTGGCGGCAATATCGGTGGCTTGATGACTTTTCGCGATAAGGACTTGGTCGAAAAGCAAAAAGAGCTGGATACCATGGCCTACGGCTTTGCCCAGCAGTTCAATACGGTACATAAGCAAGGTTACGATCTTAACGGTAACCTCAGTGGCAAGGATATGTTCAGCGGTGCCGACAGCGTAGAAGGTGCAGCCAGCCGTTTGTCGCTGGCGTTGAAAGACCCTGCCGATCTGGCGCTGGGTGATGATGTGGATATTGGTCCGGGTAACGGTAATAACCTGACCAAGCTGATTGCGCTGAAAGATACGCCGCTGGCGATCACCTTATCTCCTGCCGATCAGGCTGAATACGTTGTGACGGTTGCTGGCTTAAATGGCAAAACCCTGAGCAAGGCCTATACCGGGATTTGTGGTGATTGGGCGATTCAGACTGCGCAAATCAAAGCGGAGCTGACATCGAATACTTCGCTGTACAAGCAAGCCTTTAACGATCGGGAGTCCGTGTGTGGGGTTTCCAAAGATGAAGAGGCCGGGAATCTGATGCAATACACTCAGATGTACCAGTCCAGCGCCAAGATTGTTAGCACAGCTCAGCAGCTGTTTGACACCACCCTCGCGATGTTTAACTAAGGAGCCACCACCATGCGCATGAGTACGTTTCAGCTAAACAGCATGATGATGGACGGGATGCAAACCGCCAACAGCAACTACAACACCACCATAATGCAGATGCAGCGGCAGACGAAAATTTTGACGCCGTCCGATGACCCAATTGGCTCGGTACAGATCATGCTGTTGCAGCGTCAGCAGGCGGCAACCGATCAGTACAGCAAAAACATCAAAAACTTGATGAACGAATACACCCAGCAAGAAGCGTTGATGCGTAACGGCAACGATATTTTGCTGCGCGGTAAAGAGCTGGTGTTGAGTCTTGGTAATGGTGCCATGACCCAAGATGACCGAGAAGCGGTGGCTAACGAGTTGGAATCCATTCGTGATGAGTTGCTGAGTGTAGCGAATAGCCAAAATCCGGATGGGGATTATCAGTTTGCTGGTAACAAACTGAAAAATAAGCCGTACAGCGCACCGGATTATGTCTATCAAGGTGATAGCGCCCGTCGCACCTCCAGCACCGCGGAAGGGGTCACTTTGCCGGTTAACATGACGGCAGACACTATTTTTGGCTCCGGTAATAACACCGTGTTTAAAGCCATTGATGATTTGACCGCCGCTCTGCGCGATCCGGCCACCACCCAAGACGAGCTGGAAGCGCAGATGAAAAATGCGGACAGCAGTATTGCGTCAACCTCAGTACAGCTAAATAGTGTGTGGGGCGGGTTAGGTAGCCAGATGCAATCACTGGAGCGCATGGCCGGCGCGCACGAAGACAATACCTTGATGAACAAGAAGATGATTGGTGATATCAAGGATTTGGATATTCCAGAGGCTGCATCACGTCTGAAAGGCTACGAGCTGGCATTAACGGCCACTCAGTTGAGCTATTCCAAGATCAACGATATGTCCCTGTTTAACTACATCAAATAAAATCGTCGCTTAAGTTAAGTGTGGCATGAGTTAAGCGTGACATGCGCCGGTTATCCATGTACTTATCCAATACGCAGAGCACTGTCTCTGCGTATTGCGACGACGAAAGCGTCGTCGGGTTGTAAGTCGCATGCAGATTGAAGCAAATAGATAAATAAAGAGAACACACCTTGGTTAACCAAGTTAACAGTACCCGTCTGGGCACCCAACGTACTTCCGATCTGAATCACTCTCCGGTGGTGAGCCAGCAAAAAGCTGGCTTGGCGGTATCGGCGTCGGCCAGCGCGGCGGTAGATACCCGCACGCCGGCGGAAGAAATCGAACGTCTACGTCATGGTCAGCGCGGGAGTTTACTGGGCGTAACCGCCAAGGCGCACTACCAGTTAGCGAAAACGCAAACCGCCTTGCGAGCCTTGCACAGCGCCGAAGATATTTTGCAGCAAAGTAAACAACTGGCGCAGCGCAGCCTCAAACAAACCGAAGGCCGTCGTCAGCGTTTGACGCAAGAGCTGGCCTCGTTGCAACGGCAACTGCGTCAGCAAGTGCACCAGACTTATGATGAGAAGCCGCTGTTTAATGCCGATTTTTCAGTACGGCATTTAAATCGTAATCAACAGCAACGTTTTTCCATTCGCGGTCTGCGCTTGCAAGGCGAGCGTAGCCAGCCAGAAGTGTTGAAGTTTGCCTTTGATGGTGGCAAGCCACGTCAGGTTAAAGTGCAGATTGAGCCGGAAGATGATATGGCGACCATCGCGCGTAAACTGAGCCGTGGCCTGTCATCGCGCGGGATCCGTGCCGAGGTCGATAAATGGGGCGATCTGGAGTTTTCCGCTGCAAAAGGCAACTGGCAAGAGGTGGAAGAAGGCTTCTGGTTGACCGGTAAC
The DNA here is from genome assembly GCF_000800945.1 of Plesiomonas sp. ZOR0011. Lineage (NCBI taxonomy): Bacteria > Pseudomonadati > Pseudomonadota > Gammaproteobacteria > Enterobacterales > Enterobacteriaceae > Plesiomonas > Plesiomonas sp. ZOR0011. Next base: position 93,506 of record NZ_JRKB01000025.1, on the reverse strand, counting down.
GGGCAGATTTTCCCAGCCGGTAATCCGGTTAAAGTTCAGCCAGAGCAGCGTCAGCCGCAGATGGTGGACGCTGAGAAGCTCAGCTTTCGCAAAACCCAAGATACACGTCAATCTTTGGCCGATATCGAACGCTTGATGCAGCAGATCCGCAGCTCCCTGCAAGAGCTGACGCGCTATCAGCAGCAGATTGAGCGCCAGTTGCAAGGGCGCTATGCTCGGATGCCGGAAACCGAAACGACGGGTATTTCAGATCGTATCGTCAATAAACCGCTGTCGAGCTTGTTGGCCCAGGCCGGCATCTCACGCCAGACGGTGGTGGCGTTACTGACGCGCTAACCCTAATTGTGTCGCAACTCGATATCTACAGTGCCGGCCATGTGTCGGCGCTGTGATTTTAAGGGCCGTAATGATGAATTTATGGGGCAGCTATAAGCACGGCATGATCCATCCCCATTGAAAAAAATTTCCTATCAGCAGAAAAAAAGATTTAAGCTGCCGCAAAACCCTTCCGCCTAATACCAGTAACAAGGTACGAGACCTGTTTCTGTATTTTAGGAGAGATCACATGTCACTGTCAGTTCATACTAACCAGTCTTCCCTGACTGCCCAGCGTTCCCTGGCTAGCACTCAACTGAGCCTGAACACTTCCCAGCAGCGCCTGTCTACCGGCCTGCGTATCAACAGCGCTAAAGACGATGCTGCTGGCCTGCAGATCGCTAACCGTATGGAATCTCAGACTCGTGGTCTGTCTGTTGCTCAGCGTAACGCGGCTGACGGTATCTCTCTGTCTCAAACTGCGGAAGGTGCGCTGAAAGAAGCCTCTAACATCCTGCAACGTCAGCGTGAACTGGCTCTGCAATCTGCTAACGGTACTAACACTTCAGCTGACCGTACTGCACTGAATGAAGAGTTCTCTGCACTGAATGCAGAACTGGCTCGTATTCAGAAAACTACCACTTTCGCAGGTAAAGCGCTGTTTGAATCTGCTGGTTTGAAAGCGGGTATCTCTTTCCAAGTTGGTGCTGAAATGAAGTCTGCTGACAAGATCACCGTTAAGGTTGATACCGCTGCAGCATTCAAATCCAGTGCTGCAATTAGCGGTACTGCGGGCACTATCGGTGCAGTAGTTTCTGGTCTGGATAAAGCCATCGCTGCAATGGGTAAATCTATGGCAGAACTGGGTGCGGTACAAAACCGTTTCCAATCTACCATTAACAACCTGTCTAACATCGAAGAGAACGTGAGCGTGGCGAAAGGCCGCATCATGGATGCTGATATCGCTAAAGAATCTGCCAACATGACCAAGCAGAACATGATGATGCAAGCTGGCATCTCTGTACTGTCTCAGGCAAACCAGACTCCATCCATGATCATGGGTCTGCTGCGTTAATTACGCCTGATTACGCATAGGTTTTGCCTTGCGATAACCGATGTTGGTTACGCAAAGGAAAACTCGCAATCCAAAAAGGGGCCGACTGGCCCCTTTTTACTGAGTTTTGTTCTTCTTCTTCGCGGATGTGATGGCGAGGGGGTAGAGCAAAGTGCAGTTCTTACGCGCCAATAGAATTCTGCTCTATTGGCTGTGAATTGACTGTTTAATGGCATTTTTCTTGCATCATTTTTTTTGCATTTAAAGCGTAGCGCATAGCATTTTGCGTCCGAGAGATAAGTACTCTCGGTGGCCGCGCGGTAGACAGAGGATAGATTATGGGCATTACCATTGGTGGTATCGGTACTCTGCCGATTGAAGATTTGATTTACGCACAGCTGTATTCCGAGCGTTTACCGAAAGAAACCCAGTGGAAGCGCCAGGAAGATCAAAACAGTGCCCTGATCACCGCCTACCGTGAAACTCAATCGGCGGTCAACAAACTGCGTACCGCAGCAGAAAAGCTGGACTCTGCGCGCGAGCTGAACAAAACCACCGTGGTGGCGGGTGACGACAAAATTTTGTCAGCCAGCGTCAACGGTACTACGGCCAGCGGTAACTACGAATTTGACGTTACCCAGATGGCACAGATTGGCCGTGAAAAAGTGGTGTTTGATGGCACGGATAAAGTGCCTCAAGATCAGACCTTGAGCCTCACATACGGCGGCAAGAAGTTTAGTGTTGATGTCAAAGCCGGTAGCTCGCTGGAAGATATTGCTGCGCAAATTAACGGTGATAAAAACAATCCGGGCGTGAAAGCAGCGGTGGTGCGCGAAGAGGGGGATAAGTACTCGTTGGTGATCAGCGGTAAAGATACCGGTAAGGACAATGCGGTATCGGTAACTTCAAACAATGCCGCGACCAAGATTGATTCTTTGCAAACCGCGCAAGATGCCGTGTTGAAGATGGGCTCGCTGACCTTCAGCTCCAAAAACAACAAGTTTGAAAACATCATTGACGGGATCTCGATTGAAGCCAAACAAGTCGGGAAAACCACCGTCAGTGTGAAGCCGGATAATGACGGCACCAAAGAAGCAGTAAAAAGCTTCGTCACCGCCTATAACGAGTTGGTCGACACTATCGACAAACACTCCAAGGCCACCGAAGTGACCGATGCTGACGGCAAGAAGCGTAAGAAGCCGGGGGCGCTGGGAGGCGACAGCATGACGCGCGGCATGATGAGTCAGCTGCGCAACAGTGTCGGTCAGGTGTATGACGGCAAAACCTTGTCGATGCTCGGTATCAAAACCGATCGCCAAGGCAAGCTGGAAATCGATGACGAAAAGCTGACCAAAGCGATTAACGAAAATCCGGAAAGCATCAGTACCGTTTTTCTGGGCGCTGATGGCAAAAGTGGCTTGATGCAAAGCATCACCGGTAACTTAAAAGATTTCAAAACTTCCGGTGGTAACTTCACCACCCGCATTGATCGCTTAGAGCAAGACCAGAAAAAGATCGCTGAAGATCGCGAAGACCTCGACGCACGCCTGAAAGTGCGTGAGCAATCGCTGCGCGATTACTACGCCAAGATGGACAAAATGATCAGCAGCATGCAGCAGACCCAGAACATGCTGTACGGCATGCTGGTGAGTTAATTGATAGTGAATAGATGATGAATAACGGACTTAACGCTTATCAACAAGCCAAAACGCAGGCCCAGGCGGCGGCGGCTAGCCCGCATCGCCTGATCCTGATGTTGTTAGATGGTCTGCTGGATAACCTGACGCGCGCGCGCGGTTTTATGGAGCGCGGTCAGGTTGAGCAAAAAGGGCAGATGATCACCAAGTGCCTGGATATTTTGCAGGGGCTGAGCGCCATTTTGGATATGGAAAAGGGCGGTGAGGTGGCTACTGAGCTGTACCGTCTTTATGACTACTGTGGACGTCGTCTGTTTGAAGCCAACGCGCAAAACAGCATTGAGATGGTGGATGAAGTCAGCGGTCTGATCAGCGAAATTCGCGAAGGCTGGCTGGCATTGCATCCGAGCAAAGTGACTGGGCAATGAGTGGACTCAGTGAGCGATTACAGCGCTTGAGTCAAGCCATGGAGCAGGCGGTGCGCAGTGGTGATTTTACCCTGCTCGCGGAGCTGGATCAGAAATTGCTTGCCGGACTGTCACGTCTTAACGGTGCCGAAATCCCAGCGGATGCGCAGCCAGTATTAAAGCAATTGGCCAGTCGTTATCCACAGTGGATTGCCGCTGCGCGCAGTGAACAAGCGCAAATTCGAGCGCAAATCTGCCAGCAACCCTCACAGCAACAAGGCCTGCAGGCTTATATACAGAACTCATGACGAGGCTCGTGATAATGCAATTGACCCAACTGACCTCCGCGCCATCGTCCGCCTCTCGTACCGGTGCATCTTCTGCTACCGGTAGCAGCGTGCAACCTGCGGCGAATAAGGCCGATGGTCATAGCTTTAGTCAGTCGCTCAACGGTTCAAATAGCGCACATGACCAGCGTCCGACCGGAGCGGCAGACAACAAAACCGAATCAAAGACCGATAGCCGCGATGACATTAAGTCCGCGCAGCACGCGGATACCGAGGCGCACGCCCATGCCGGCGCACCTAGTAAAGATGCCGGTAAAGAAGATAAAGCGACTTCCGAGTCTGCGCAGAGCTCGGCGACAGCCGGACAAGCCGATTTAGCGCAGCAGATTGCGTACTTGCTGCAAACCCAGCAAGCCCTCGACCCGCAAACGTTACGCCAAGGTTTTGCCAATGGCGCGGCGCTAAACGGCGCAAATGAGATGCCATTGACCGCGGCTCTGACGGGATTGGCAGGCAATAACCTGCTACGCGGCAACGGTAAGAGTGAATCGCCGGTACATGATATTCCCGCTCCTGCGGATCAACGTGCCAGCAATGCTGACAGCACCCGTCCCGCCGTTGCGGCTGCGGCGACAGCTATCCCCCTAACCGAAGGGGATCTGAGCGCGTTGGCCAGTGCCCTGAGCGATAAAAACGTCACCGCACCGGTAGTGGCGATGAGCCAACAGGGGCTGAATGCCATCACCGCCAAGAGTCCTACGGCGATGGCCGCGAGCGCGCAGCCGAGCGCCGCAGATGCCATGAACACCCCATCGCCTACGTTGGCGCTGGATATCAACAAGCCACAGTGGGGCGATGCGCTGATTGAACAGCTGCGTCAGCGCATCCAAGTGCAAGCCGGCAACAAGCTACAACATGCACAGATTCGTCTGGATCCGCCGGAGCTTGGCAAGCTGGATATCAGCCTGCGCATGGATGGCGACAAACTGAGCGTGCAATTTACCGCCGCTCACCCGCAATTGCGCGAAGCCTTGTTGGCGGGCAGCGATCGCCTGCGCCAAGACTTTAGCCAAACGCAGATGAACTTGATTGATGTGTCGGTCTCCGGTGGCCAGCCACAACAAGGGCGGCAGGGGCAACAAGAGGCAGCGGGCCATGAAGGTCCGGTGATCCGCCGCGCTACCAGTCAGAGCACGATCTCGGCCCTCAGTCTGCCGCGTCAGCGCGCAGGTTTTGACAGTCTGGTTTAAGAGAGAACACGATGTCGCAAGGAAACAAATCCAAAGTCATTTTGCTGGCCATTATTGCCCTATTGCTGCTGATCCTCATTGGTGGGGCAGGTTGGGGTTATTGGCACTTTGTGATGAATAAACCGGCAGAGCCGGTGAAGCCGGTGGCTGTATCCCACGCGGCGGTAGTGAAAAAGCCAATTTTTATCAATCTGGATCGCTTCGTGATCAGCGTGCAGGGCGAAGACCGCCTGCATTACATGATGCTGGAGCTGTCGCTGATGACCTACAGCAACCAGTTTGAAACTCAGGCACAAGAGTTTATGCCACTGGTGCGTAACACCATTGTCACTGAGCTCAGCCACGAAGATTTTGCCAAGCTGACCGCGCCGGATGCGGTAGCGGCACTGCAAGCGAAATTGTTGACCGCGATCCGCGCCACCATGCAAAACATGACCGGGGAAAGCGCCATCGACAAAGTCCTGATCACCAAGCTGGTGGTGCAGTAACCGACTATGTGCGGAGCGGCGGATAACGCGCAGGGCTTAAATGCCTATCAGACCAGCCAAAAACTGGGGCGACAGGCGCTCGAACAGCGTCTGTTGCTACAGCATGCGCCGCTGGTGCGCCGCATTGCCTATCATCTGGCACCGCAGGTCAGCGCGGTACTGGGCCGTGATGATTTAGAGCAGATTGGCATGCTGGCACTGTTGGGTGAGATCCGCCGTTACGATCCCGATGGCGATGTGCCGTTGGAAGTGATGGCGAGCCCCCGTATTCGCGGCGCCATGCTGGATGAGCTGCGTCGCCTCGATTGGCGCTCGCGCGGAGTGCGGCAAAAGAGCCATGAGCTGAAAGACCGCATTCGTAGCCTCAGCCGAGAACTTGGGCGCAAGCCCACCCGACAGGAGCTGGCGCGGGCACTGCAAATTAGCGATGAAGAGCTGCACGAGCGTTTGCTGGCCTGTCAGGCGGAGCAAGTCGATAGTCTCGACAGCCTGCAAGAAGATGGCTTTGAAAGTTTCGGCCTGTATTGGCCGGGAGATGAAGCTCAGTCCGCTCGTTTCAAACGTGATTTATCCTGCGCCCTGCAGCAACTGCCGGAGCGGGAGCAGACCATCTTGAGCTTGTATTACGAGCACGAGATGAACCTCAAAGAGATAGCTCTGGTGTTGGATCTTACCGAAGCGCGGATCTGCCAGTTACATAAGAAAGCGCTGAAACAGCTCAACAGACTGTTAGACGGCTGGAACCAGCCGGACTAATGGGGGGTATATGCAACGGATAATTGGTTTTTTTATTGTTTTTGGCTGTGTCGTTCTGGGCTATCTGGAAGCGAAAGGTAACCTCGGTGCTTTGTGGCAGCCGGCGGAGCTGATTATCATCGTCGGTGCGGCGATGGGCGCCATGGTGGTGGCGCATCCGGTCGCGGTACTGAAGGGCATTGGTGGCCAGCTGAAAACCCTGCTGGGCAAAGGCTATACCCAAGATTACTACCGCGCGATTATTGAGCTGATGTTTGAGCTTTTAGAAACCGTGCGTAAAGACGGCATTAAAAAGCTGGATGAGCACATTGAAAATCCCGACTCCAGTGCGCTGTTCGCGAAATATCCAAGCATCACTGCTTCGCCGGTGTTATTGGCTTTCATCACCGATAACCTGCGTCTGATGGCGATGGGTAAGATGTCGCCACATGACTTGGAAGCGTTGCTGGAAACCGAAATCCACACCATCCAGAATGACCTGTTGCGCCCTTCTAAAGCCTTAGCCAAGACCGGCGAAGCGATGCCGGGTTTTGGTATCGTGGCGGCGGTACTGGGTATCGTGGTTACCATGCAGAACATCGGCGGCAACTTGGCGCTGATCGGGGCCAAAGTGGCTGCCGCACTGGTGGGAACCTTCATCGGGGTATTGCTGAGCTACGGGGTATTTGATCCGCTGTCTGCCGCCATGGGCAACTTGGTGAAAAAAGAAGTCATGGGCCTGAAAATGGTGATGGCAATTTTAGTGGCGCAGCAACAAGGTCGTCCGACCCTGCTGGCGCTGGATGCTGGCCGTAAACTGCTGATCAGCGAATACAAACCGAGCTTCTTTGAGATGGAACGCTGGCTGACTGCCGAGCAGAACTGATTATGGCCAAAGATTCACACCACACCATTATCATCAAGAAAGTCCAACACGACGACCACGATGAAGGACACGGCGGCGCATGGAAAGTGGCATTTGCCGACTTTGCCATCGCCATGATGGCCTTTTTCATGGTGCTGTGGGTGATGGAAGTTGCCACTAAAGATGAGCGGCAAAAAGTTCAGCAGTACATGGCGACCTACAGCGTGTTCGACAACATGGATAACGTGTTCGACATCAGTAACAGCCCGTTTCCTGTAGACTTTGCTGGGCAAGCCTCGCCATTGGAAAACCCGGTCAAATCCGATTTTGATGGTAACGATAAGCTGGGTAATGCGCTGTTCCAAGAGAATAAATCCCAAGGTCAGTACAAAAACAAGGATTTGGGTAAGCTGCAAGGTAAGTACCTGAATCAGCAACAAATGGAAGTGCTGGCGGAAGCGTTGAATGCGGTGGCGGTGCGTTTAGATGCCACCAATAACGTGATGGTTGAAGTGGTGCCACAGGGTTTGCGTATTCTGATTCAGGATGATAACGAACACTACATGTTCGAGCGCGGTAGCATCCGTATCACTCCGTTCTTTAAGGGGATTTTGGATCAAATCTCGCCGGTGTTGGGCAGTATTCAAAACCGGATCATGATCAGTGGCCATACCGATAACACCCGTTATCCCAACAACGTGGATTACACCAACTGGGATTTGTCGGCGGAGCGTGCGTTAGCCGCGCGGCGGGTGATGACGGCCAATGGCATGAAGCGCGATCAAATTCTGCAGCTGGTGGCGATGGCCGAACAGATGCCGGTGAATATTGAAGACCCGATGAGCGGCCAAAACCGCCGCATTGAGATCACGGTACTGACTGAGCAAGCGGCTGCGCAAATTGCCCAGTTGTTTGGCCGTGCGAATGCCAAACCGATGCCGCCGCATATTGTAACGTCTCAGTTGGCTCCTCAGCCGAATGCGGCGCCTCGGCCTGCGGCCAATGCAGTCAATGGTATTGGTACTGTGACGGCTCCTGCCGCCAACGGTATGGTGCCAAGTGCTAATTCTGTGCCGTCTAAATCGGTCGCGCCAAGCGCGGCGCAGCCGGCCACATTACCGCCTGCGGCTAACCGTGCGCGGTCTGCGGCGAGCGCCGGTAACCATGCCGGTAACAACAACGCTGGGCTACCGCCACTGCTGACCGATCAGGCTGGGAATCTGGTGCGTATCGGTATTGATCCGATTTTGCCGGGGATGGCAACCTTAACGCCGGATCACGCCAAGCCTGTCGGACAGCGCAGTGCGCCTACTGCGCCACTGAAAGCACTGCCGGTGAAGCCACATGCCGCGCCGGTAGCGCCAGCGCCGGAAGTGCTGTTGCCGGTACGCGTTGAACACGGCTGAGCGTCAAGCATGATTGCTCGGTTGCTGCCGATGGCGCAATCGTAAAAAAAGCCCGCCAGAAGATGGCGGGCTTTTTTGTACATGTGTTTTTAGACCAATATTAATATACCGATACCGGTGCGTGGCGCATCAATGCGCCCCACTATTCCCGCCTGCGGCATTGAATGGCGGCTTGGCAAACCAGATCAGCACTAACAGACCGAGGAACATCACCCCACAGATCGTGAAGATGGTATTCGCCGACAGAATATAGCTTTGCTGGGTGATTTGCTGCGCGAGCATTCCCGCTGCTTGCTGACTGTTCATCCCCAACTGATGCATGCTGTCCAGCGCCTGCTGAGCGGCGGGGTTATACGGATTCACATGTTCGGTCAGGTAAGTCTGGTTCACCGCTTCCCCGTTATCCCACAAGGTGGTCGTTATCGAGGTGCCAATTGAGCCGGCCAAGGTACGCATAAAGTTCGACAAACTGGAGGCGTTGGCGAGCTGACTTGGCGGCAGACCCGACAAGGTAATGGTGGTCAGCGGCATAAAGAAGCAGGCGACCGCGATCCCTTGTACAAACTGCGGCCAGACAATCCACTCGAAGCTGATTTGTGGCGAGAACAGCGTGGCACGCCACAAGAAACAGCCGGCATAGACCAGAAAACTGATACTGACCAAAATCCGCATGTCTATCTTGTGCGCATAGCGACCGATGATCGGCGACAGTAGGAGTGGAATTAATCCCACCGGCGCTGAGGCCCAACCGGCCCACGAGGCGGTATAGCCCAAGTTAGTCTGCATCAGTAGCGGCAACAGCACGATCACACCAAAGTAGATCATGTAGCCCAAACTGGTACAGATCACCGCAATGCTGAAGTTACGATAACCAAACAGGGATAAATCAATCACCGGATTGTCATCGGTCAACTCCCAGACAATAAAGAACGCCAGCGACACCACCGCCAGTACCGCCAAGACCACGATTTCGTTGGAGTTAAACCAGCCGAGCTCGCGCCCTTGGTCCAGCATGATCTGCAAACTGCCGACCCCGAGCACCATTAAGCCCAGCCCGATGGTATCCATCGGCTTGTACTCTTTTTGTGTCTCGCGTCCTTCCAGTACCCGCGCCGTGAGCAGCACTACAAAAATCCCGACCGGTACGTTGATAAAGAAGATCCACGCCCAGTGGTAGTTATCACTGATGTAGCCGCCCAGCACCGGTCCGCAAATCGGCGCGACGATCACCGTCATCGACCATAGCGAGAGCGCAATGGCGCGCTTGGCCGGCGGGTAGTTGGCCAGTAGCAAACTTTGCGACAGTGGGATCATCGGCCCAGAGACCAGACCTTGCATCACGCGAAAGAAAATTAGCATTTCCAGCGATGAGGAGATCCCGCACAGCCAAGAAAACAGCGTGAACAGCACGGTCGACCACAAAAACAGCTTCACCTCGCCAAAGCGCTTGGCGAACCAGCCGGTCAGCGGTAACGAGATGGCGTTAGCCACCCCGAACGAGGTGATCACCCACGTCCCCTGCGTGGTGGACGCCCCCAGACTGCCCGAGATGGTCGGAATGGCCACGTTGGCAATCGAGGAGTCCAATACTTGCATAAAGGTGGCCATTGATAGGGCAAGGGTGGCCCAGATCAATGACTTCCCTTCTAACGGCGCATTCATATTCGCCGTCCTCAGCCCTGATTTTGCTGCAAGATAGCGGCAATACGCTGCTCAATCGGCGCCATATCCACGTGCAGTGCATCGGTAGACGAGTGCGCGTCTTGCTTGATGGAGGTCGCCAGCTCATTGCCATCGCGATCCAGCGTATTGACGGTTACAGTCATCGACAACCCAATTCGCAGTGGATGTTGATCCAGCTCTTTTGGCTCTAAGCGAATACGCACCGGCAGGCGTTGCACCACTTTGATCCAGTTACCGGTGGCATTTTGTGGCGGCAGCAGTGAGAACGCTGAACCGGTACCGGCGGACAACCCTTCCACGGTGCCGTGATACACCACATCATCACCGTAGAAATCAGACACCAGTGTCACCGGCTGACCGATGCGCATGTTCTGCAACTGGGTTTCTTTGAAGTTGGCATCCACCCAGACGCTGTGCAGCGGGATCACGGCCATCAGCGGTGTCCCCGGCGTGACATAGCTACCCAGTTGTACTGAGCGCTTGGCGACATAGCCGTTACTTGGGCTGACCAAGGTGGTGCGCTGCAAATTGATCCATGCTTGCTTGACCACTTGCATGGCGTGTTGCACGGCCGGTTGCTGAGCCAGTGGCGTATTGAGTACCAAGGCTTGGGTGGCCAGCAGTTGTTGCTGGGCGGCGCTTAATTCCGCTTGCGCTTGTTTCACGCTGTCTTGGGCATGTTGCAGCTCTTGTTGCGAGATAGCATCACTGCGGCCCAAGGCGCTAAAACGGGTCAAATCGGACATCGCTTGCGACAACGCCACTTGGCGCGCCTGCACATTGGCCTGTAACTGGCCGACATCCACCATCAGTTTGTGGGTGTTACGCACGGTTTCGGCCAGTTGGGTTTCGGCTTGCTCCAGCGCCAGTTGGCTGTCGGTCGCATCCAGTTTTACCAGTGGCTGACCGGCAATCACTTTGTCGGTGTTGTCGGCCATGATGGCGGTGACACTGCCGGTAACGCGCGGGTTAATTGGCACGATATCGCCGGTCACATAGGCATCATCGGTGTTTTGGTAGTGGCGCAGCTCCAGATACCAATACGCCCCATAGGCGACACCGGCGGCGAGAAATAGGGTGGTTAAGCCGAGCAGCGCTCGTTTACGAACCTGATTTTTTGCGCTTGGCGCGGTCATGAAAACTCTTCCTTTGCACGGTAATAGGGGATAGCGCTGAGTGGCAACATTCGCCACTCAGCATTGCTGCAGCAACTTGTGCAGCAGATATTCAAACTGTTGTTTTTCTTCGGTGGAAAACTGAGCCCACTGATTGCGCAGGCGCTGGCGTTGTTCCGGCAGCAAACTCTGCATAAAGGCCAGCCCCGTTTCATTTAAGGTTAGTTGAAAGCAGCGGCGGTCGCCGTCCAGCAATTCACGGCTGATCCAACCACGTGCCACCAGTTCATCGGCAATTCGTGTGGCACTGGTGCGTGAGGTATTCAGCAGGTCGCTAAGCTCAGAGGGCTGCAACGAGTAATGCTCGCTGGTGTACAGCAACACCAGCGCGGTAAACAGGGTGTCGTTCAACTGATAGCGTTTCAGGGCCTCATTGTGCCGGCATAAGAGTTGATTGGTGGTGTGTTGCAGCAAGCGGCTCAGCACGATTTCCTGACGCGCGTCAGATTCGTTTAGCTGGCGGGCACGCTCGAGCAGGGTTTCAATCGGAAGTTTGGGTTTCGGCATGATAGGCTGTTAATCTAACGCAAAGTAAATTAATCGGACAAAAGATACTTCTCGCAAAAATAGTAACGGCTGAAACTATCATTGGCAAACTGCCAGCGGGCCGTTTTCACGATAAATACGTAACAAATTGATAAAATATGTGGATGAGTACCCGGTCTGCACAGGGTCTCCTGCGCGGCATGGTAGGCTGACAACTGCCCTGCTGCCCGTCATTGGATTGTGATATGCAAAGTGAACATAAGCGAAATATTCCGGCGCTGACTTTGGCCGCCATTGGTGTGGTGTACGGTGATATCGGCACTAGCCCGTTATATACCTTGCGCGAGTGTATTCTGGCCGCCTCTTCGCTAGGGGTGACGCAAAGCGTCATTTTCGGTTTCCTGTCCACCCTGTTTTGGGTGTTGATGTTGGTCGTTTCTATCAAGTATGTCTGCTTTGTGATGCGGGCGGATAACGCCGGCGAAGGCGGGATCTTAACCTTGATGTCCTTGGCGGGACGGCGAACTCAGCCACATACCACCGCGATCTTGTTGGTGATTGGTCTCATTGGTGCCGGCTTTTTCTACGGCGATGGCATGATCACCCCCGCCATTTCCGTATTGTCCGCCATGGAAGGTCTGGAGCTGATCACGCCGGTGTTAGACCCGTATATTGTGCCATTGGCGATGGTAGTGTTGACTGGTTTGTTCGTGATCCAAAAGCACGGCACCGGGATGGTGGGCAAGCTGTTTGGGCCGGTGATGCTACTGTGGTTTGTGCTGCTGGCGGTGCTGGGTATTCACGGCATTATTCAGCATCCGGCGGTGTTGCAGGCGCTCGACCCGCGCTGGGCGATCGACTTTTTCTGGCAGCATAAGCTGATTGGTTTTCTGGCCTTGGGCTCGGTGGTGCTGGCGGTGACCGGTGCCGAGGCGTTGTATGCCGACATGGGCCACTTTGGTACTAAACCTATCCGCCTGGCGTGGTTCATTTTGGTGTTCCCCGCGCTGATCCTGAACTACTTTGGCCAAGGGGCGCTGCTGCTGAGTAATCCTGCTGCCGTGCGTAACCCGTTTTTCCTGTTAGCCCCTGATTGGGCGCTGTTACCGATGGTGATTTTAGCGACATTGGCTACCGTGATCGCCTCACAGGCGGTGATTTCGGGGGCCTTTTCCCTGACGCGCCAAGCGGTACGGCTGGGCTATCTGCCACCGATGACCATTTTGCACACCTCGGAAGAGGAAGCGGGGCAGATTTATGTGCCGTTGGTGAACTGGCTGCTGTTTATTGCGGTGGCGCTGGTGGTGGTGACCTTCAAACATTCCAGCAATCTGGCCTCGGCTTACGGCATTGTGGTGACCGGTACCATGGTGCTGACCTCGATTTTGCTGGCGGTGGTGGCGTGGCATAACTGGCGTTGGCCACTGCCGGTGGTGATCGTCATGCTGCTGGTGATGTTGAGTATCGATCTGCCACTGTTTGGCTCCAACCTGATGAAACTGGAGTCCGGTGGTTGGTTCCCAGTGCTGATTGGCTGCATCATGGTCGCGATCATGATGACGTGGAAGAGCGAGCGTTTTCACCTGGTGCGCCGGATGACCGAGAACAACGGCTCGCTGGAAACCATGATCAACGCACTGGAGAAAAATCCGCCAACCCGCGTACCGGGTACCGCGATTTTCTTGTCGCGCGCCCCGAATGCGGTGCCGTATGCCTTGCTGCATAACCTCAAACACAATAAGGTGCTGCATGAGCGGGTGGTGCTGATGACTATCCGCACTGAAGATGTGCCTTATGTGGCGGCCGATCAGCATATTGGTATCGAAGAGCTGTCACCGAGCTTTATCCGCGTGATTGCCACTTATGGCTTTAAAGAGACGCCAGATGTGGAAGAGGTGTTCCGCCGCTGCTGCATGAAAGGCATGATGTTTAGCTTGATGGATACCTCGTTCTTCTTATCGCGTGAAACCTTGGTGATGCGCCATCGCTCCTTGTGGGGACGGGTGCGCGGCCTGTTATTTATGTGGTTGAGTAAAAATGCGCTGCGCTCCACGGACTTTTTCCATATCCCGCCGAATCGGGTGGTGGAGTTGGGGGCGCAGGTCGAAATATAATACCGGTTCCAGCAGACAGGATCGGACGTGCGGTGAGGTGAGAGAAAGTGATTTGGTTGGCAGGCGATCCTCACGGCTCACTGGACTATTTGCTGCCGCTGCTGCATAGCGGGCGGCCAGATGCGCTGATTATTTTGGGCGATCTGGCTTTGCATTCGTCGGCCCAGCTGCAAGCATTGGAAGAGCTGACCCAAGTCTGGTTCATTCCCGGTAACCACGACAGCTTGTCGGTGGCGGCCTATGAAGCACTGTTCAGCGGCCCGTTTCGTGGCCGCAACTTGCATGGGCGCGTCACGGAAGTGGCTGGAGTGCGTGTGGCTGGATTAGGCGGGGTATTTCGCGGCCAGATCTGGATGCCACCGTATAAACCGATGTTCTTCGATCCGATCCACTACTGTCAGCATTTGGAACAAAGTCAGCTGTGGCACGGCGGTTTACCGCTGCGCCACCGTACCACCTTGTTTCCCTCCGATCTGGAAGGCTTAAGTCAACAACAAGCCGATATTCTGGTGACGCACGAAGCGCCGCAGCCCCATGCTCGTGGCTTTGCGGTGCTCAATGATGTGGCCCGTGCGCTCGGGGTGCGCTGCCTGTTCCATGGTCATCATCATGTCAATCGTCACTATGGTGATTGTGGTGGCTTTCAGGCGATTGGCGTTGGTTATCGCGCGGTGTGCGATCTGCAGGGCAACTGGATTTGTCCGGGCGAGGAAGTGGCTCCGCACCATCAAGGTGGCCGTGGCCACTATTCCTCTTATCACCAAGGCAATGGCGGCTCACGCCAGCGTTAAACGCCAACATTTTTCCTCGCAGTGCTGGGTGGCTCGCGGTACTCGGGCAGAACGTTGGTGGTTTTCGGGCGTGGGAATGTCTTTTTTGTGTCTACGCTCACAGTGTTTTATGTTGCCGACAGACTGTTATTTCCTATCCCTGTCGGCTTAACCGATCCAGCCTAAAATTTTTTCCAATTTCCCTGTTCTAACGCAGTTTTTTGCGCTGCTGCAGTTGTCGTTTTGCGCCGATATGCTTTAATTAGCGCATATCGAAACGTTTCGATGCCTATTTTTCTGAATCAGCCACGAGAGAAGGCCATGAAAAAAAGTCTGCTGCTGAATGCCGAGTTATCTCACCTGATCGCCTGTTTAGGGCATACCGATGCGGTGACAGTTGCCGATGCTGGCCTGCCGATCCCCGCGGAAACCGCACGTATTGATCTGGCGCTGACCCACGGGGTGCCGTCATTTATGCAGGTGGTGCAGAGCATCACTGCGGAGATGCAGGTGGAAGCGGTACTGATGGCTGAAGAGTTTGCCACGGTGAGTCCTGAGCTGCACCGCGCGGTACTGGCGCATCTGGAGTTGCTGGCCGCGGAGCAAGGGCGCGAGATTTTTATCGAGTACGTGCCGCATGACACCTTCAAGGTGCGTACCCGCAGCAGCCGCGCGGTGGTGCGTAGTGGTGAATGCACTCCGTACGCTAACCTGATTTTCTACTCCGGCGTGGTGTTTTAAGGAGCCCGTTATGGCGGATATGCCTTTGCTGCAATTAAGCGGTATCGACAAAGCCTTCCCCGGCGTGAAAGCCCTGTCGGGCGCCAGCCTGACGGTGTATCCCGGCCGCGTGATGGCGCTGATGGGCGAAAACGGCGCGGGCAAGTCGACCCTGATGAAGGTGCTGACCGGCATTTACAGCAAAGATGCCGGTACGCTGCATTACTTAGGGCAACCGGCCAGTTTCAATGGCCCGAAAGCGTCGCAAGAGGCGGGGATCAGTATCATCCATCAGGAGTTGAACCTGATCCCACAGCTGACGATTGCCGAAAATATCTTCCTCGGTCGTGAGTTTCTCGGCCGTTTTGGCCGTATCGATTGGCCACGCATGTACCAAGAAGCTGACCGCCTGTTGGCGCGCCTCAATGTGCGGCATAACAGCCGCACCTTGTTAGGTGAGCTGTCGATTGGCGAGCAGCAGATGGTGGAAATTGCCAAAGCGATCAGCTTCGAGTCGCGCGTCATCATCATGGATGAACCGACCGATGCCCTGACTGATACCGAAACCGAGGCGCTGTTTGCGGTGATCCGCGAGCTGAAAGCCGAGGGGCGCGGCATCGTCTACATCTCGCACCGCTTAAAAGAGATTTTCGAGATTTGCGATGATGTGACCGTACTGCGTGATGGCCAATTTATCGGTGAATGCCCGGTGGCGGCGCTGGATGAAGAGCGCCTGATTGAAATGATGGTCGGTCGTCGTCTTGATGAACAATATCCCCGCCTGAATCAGCCGCGCGGCGCACTGCGCCTCGAGGTTAACAATCTGTGTGGCGAGGCGGTGCATGATGTCAGCTTCCAGCTGCATCAGGGCGAAATCTTAGGTATTTCGGGCTTGATGGGCGCGGGGCGTACTGAGCTGATGAAAGTGCTGTACGGTGCGCTGGCGCGCCATAGCGGTCAGGTGCGATTAGATGGCCAGACGCTGGATATCCGCTCGCCGCAAGATGGCTTGCAGCACGGCATTGTCTACATCTCTGAAGATCGTAAAGGCGATGGCTTAGTGCTCGGCATGTCGGTGCAAGAGAATATGACCCTGACGGCGCTGCCGTATTTCAGTGGCTTTAGCCCGCTAGCTCCGCTGCATCAAGCAGAAGAAAAGCAAGCCGTGGGGGATTTTATTCGCCTGTTCAACATCAAAACCCCGCACATGACGCAACCGATTGGCCTGTTATCCGGCGGTAATCAGCAGAAAGTGGCGATTGCGCGCGGGCTGATGACGCGGCCTAAAGTGCTGATCCTCGATGAGCCGACCCGCGGGGTTGACGTTGGCGCCAAGAAAGAGATTTACCAGTTGATCAACCAGTTCAAACAAGAGGGGCTGAGCATCATTTTAGTCTCCTCGGAAATGCCGGAAGTGCTCGGTATGAGCGATCGGGTACTGGTGATGCACGAAGGCCGCATCAGCGGTGAATTTGCAATTGAAAATGCAACCCAAGAAGCACTGATGGCCGCCGCCGTCGGTAAACCCACAGGACAAGCAGCATGAGTGTGCAGACCATGAAAGGCCAGACATCCTCTTCCCGTTACTTCAGTAAAGCATGGCTTCTGGAGCAAAAATCCCTGATTGCACTGCTGGTGCTGATTGCCGTGGTGTCATTCTTAAACCCTAACTTTTTCATGCTGGATAACCTGCTGAATATCCTGCGCCAGACCTCGGTCAACGCCATTATTGCGGTGGGGATGACCTTGGTTATCCTGACCGCTGGCATTGATTTGTCGGTCGGCTCAGTGTTGGCGCTGTGTGGCGCGGTAGCGGCCACCATGGTCGGGCTGGAGTTACCGGTGTATGTGGTTATTCCGGCGGCGCTGGCCCTCGGCGCTGCGCTGGGTGGCATCAGCGGCGTGATCATTGCCAAAGGTAAGGTGCAGGCCTTTATCGCTACCTTGGTCACCATGACACTGCTGCGCGGGGCGACCTTGGTGTACACCGATGGCCGTCCGGTCAGCACCGGTTTTTCCGATGCTGCCGACAGCTTTGCGTGGCTGGGTACCGGTTATCTGTTTGGTATCCCTGTGCCTATCTGGCTGATGGCTCTGGTGTTCATTGCTGCGTGGTACATGCTGAACCACACCCGTATGGGCCGCTATATCTATGCGCTGGGAGGGAATGAAGCCGCCACCCGTCTGTCCGGTATCAATGTTGATCGGGTCAAGATTGCCGTGTACGCCCTGTGTGGTTTGCTGGCGGCACTGGCCGGTCTGATTGTCACCTCGCGTCTGTCATCGGCACAGCCAACCGCCGGTACTGGCTATGAGCTGGATGCGATTGCCGCGGTGGTGCTGGGCGGAACCAGTTTGGCCGGTGGTAAGGGGCGCATCATGGGGACCTTAATTGGTGCGCTGATCATTGGCTTTTTGAACAACGCCCTGAACTTGTTGGACGTGTCGTCTTACTACCAGATGATTGCCAAAGCGGTCGTGATCCTGCTGGCGGTGCTGGTGGATAACAAAAGCGGTAAATAAACCTCTGAACCCATAACAACACCCATAATGACAAGGATAAATCGGATGAACATCAAAAAACTGGCTACTGTGGTTTCTGCAGCTCTGCTGAGCGCGTCTCTGACCGGTAACGCACTGGCGAAAGACACGCTGGCGATGGTGGTTTCCACCCTGAACAACCCGTTCTTCGTCACCATGAAAGAAGGGGCTGAGAAAAAAGCCAATGAGCTGGGCTATAACCTGATTGTGCTCGACTCGCAAAATGACCCGGCCAAAGAGCTGGCGAACGTGGAAGACCTGACCGTGCGTGGCGTGAAGGTGCTGCTGATCAACCCAACGGACTCAGCCGCCGTAGCCAACGCGGTAGCGATGGCCAATCGCAGTAACCTGCCGGTGATCACCCTCGACCGCGGCGCGGAAAAAGGCAAAGTGGTCAGCCACATCGCGTCTGATAACGTCGCGGGTGGCAAGATGGCCGGTGATTTCATCGCCGAGAAGCTGGGCAAGCAGGCCAAAGTGATTGAATTAGAAGGGATCGCCGGTACCTCGGCGGCCCGTGAGCGTGGCGCGGGCTTTAAGCAAGCCATCGAAGCCCATCAGCTGCAACTGCTGGCGGCACAACCGGCTGATTTTGACCGCACGAAAGGTCTGAACGTCATGGAAAACCTGTTGGCCGCGCAGCCTCAGGTACAAGCGGTGTTTGCCCAAAACGATGAAATGGCGCTTGGCGCCCTGCGTGCGCTGCAAGCTGCCGGCAAAGAAAACGTGCTGGTGGTGGGTTTTGATGGCACCGAAGACGGGATCAAAGCGGTACAGCGTGGTAAGTTAGCCGCCACTATTGCCCAGCAGCCGGATCAAATCGGCAGCATCGGCGTAGAAACAGCCGATAAAGTGCTCAAAGGCCAACCGGTCGAAGCCAATATCCCTGTTCCGCTGAAAGTGGTAACCAAATAAGTTAGGCGACCGGCAGCCCAGGCTGCCGGTCTGTTTTCCCAGCAATGCCATCGCCATGCGGCGGCCACCCAACGGGGGGCCTCGCTGTGCCGCGGGGCGAGAAACCGCTGCGCCCGTGTACAACGCGCTGCGCGCAGGTGAAAGGAGACTGTATGCACACCGGTAAACTTGTGGTGTTGGGTAGCGTGAACGCTGATCACATCCTGTCTGTTAATCACTTCCCGCGTCCGGGTGAGACCCTCACCGGCCATGCCTATCAAGTGGTGTTCGGCGGTAAAGGCGCCAATCAGGCGGTGGCGGCCGGTCGTTTGGGCGCTAACGTCAGCTTCATTGCCTGTGTTGGCGAAGATGATATCGGTGCCCGCATGCGCGAACAGTTTGTGCGTGATGGGGTGGATGTCCAAGGCGTGATGCGCGTGCCGGGTATGAATACCGGTGTGGCGATGATTTTTGTGTCCGCCCACGGCGAGAACAGCATTGGCATCGCTGCCGAAGCCAACGCTGCGTTGACTCCTGATCGCTTACAGCCTCATCTGGAGCTGATCCGGGATGCTGATGCGTTGCTGATGCAGTTGGAAACTCCATTGGATACCATCATGGCGGCAGCCAGCGCCGCGCGCGCCGCGGGCACCACCGTGATTTTAAACCCTGCGCCGGCCCATGCGCTGCCAGATAGCCTGCTGGCACAGGTGGATATCATTACCCCGAACGAAACCGAAGCCGAATGCTTGACCGGCATCAAGATTGATTCGGATGCCGATGCGGCCCGCGCTGCCGCCATGCTGCACGGCAAAGGGATCCGTACCGTGCTGATCACCTTGGGCGCGCGAGGGGTGTGGTTTAGCGAGCAAGATAATGCGGGCGTGCTGATCCCCGGATTCCGCGTGCAGGCGCTGGATACCACCGCCGCTGGCGATACCTTCAATGCCGCGTTTGTGACTGCCATGCTGGAGCAAAAACCGTTGGCCGCCGCGATCCGTTTTGCCCATGCGGCCGCCGCGCTGTCGGTGACCCGTTTTGGCGCCCAGCCTTCGATCCCGTGGCGCAATGAGACCGATTACTTCTTGCAACAGCAACCGACTACGGCGCTGTAATTATGGCGACCATGAAGGATGTTGCCCGTCTGGCGGGCGTTTCAACCTCCACCGTCTCGCATGTGATTAATAACAGTCGCTTTGTGAGTGATGAGATCCGTGCGCGGATCATGGCGGCGGTGGAAACGTTGAATTATTCCCCGTCGGCACTGGCGCGCAGCCTGAAGGTCAATCAAACCCGCACCATCGGGATGCTGGTGACCACCAGTAATA
Source organism: Plesiomonas sp. ZOR0011 (assembly GCF_000800945.1). NCBI lineage: Bacteria > Pseudomonadati > Pseudomonadota > Gammaproteobacteria > Enterobacterales > Enterobacteriaceae > Plesiomonas > Plesiomonas sp. ZOR0011. The sequence goes on along the minus strand of NZ_JRKB01000025.1, from coordinate 73,351 downwards.
ACCCGTTTTTTGCCGAAGTAGTCCGTGGCGTTGAGCAGACTTGCTACGAGCGCGGCTACAATCTGGTGTTGTGCAATACCGCCGGCGATCCAAAGCGGATGAGCCACAGTCTGGATATGCTGCTGCAAAAGCGGGTCGATGGCTTGTTGATGATGTGCAGCGAATCGCGGGTGGATGTCTCGGATGTGTTTCGTCGCCATCCGGCCATTCCAATGGTGGTGATGGATTGGGGCCCGCTCGGTATCGCCGCCGACTTGATTCAGGATAACTCCGAATACGGTGGCTATCTGGCCACCCGCTATCTACTCGCGCAGGGCCATCGCCGGATTGGCATTATCACCGGGCCTTTGGATAAGCAGCCGTCACAAGGGCGCTTACAGGGCTATCGCCGTGCGCTGCAAGAGGCCGGCGTTACCGAATCGGCGCAGTATTTGGCCGAGGGCGATTTCGATTTCGATGGCGGCATCAAGGGCATGCGGCAGTTGCTGGCCTGTGAGCCACGTCCGACCGCGGTGTTTGCCGGTAACGATGTGATGGCGGTGGGCGCTTATCAGGTGCTGCATCAGGCGGGACTGCGTATTCCGCAGGACATGTCGGTACTCGGTTACGATGATATTGAGCTGGCTCGTTATTTGGCGCCAGCGCTGTCGACCATCCATCAACCGAAAGAAGATTTGGGGCAATTGGCGGTCGATACCTTGCTGGCGCGCATTGATGATCGCAGTAAACCGGCGGACATCTTGTTGCTGGAGCCAAGCTTGGTGATCCGCGAGTCGGTAGCCGCGCTCAGCGAATAACCGCATGGCGCTTCCGCTGCGTTAAACCACCGTGATTTACCGCAAGAAGGCCATCCCAAAGGATGGCCTTCTTGTTTTTTCGCGTCTGGCGCTCGTCGCTAAATCAATGCATTAGTCAAAATCAGCGTATGGCACCAGCGGCTCCGGTGGCAATAACAGATCGCCACTCCAACCATCAAAGCTGTACCGCAGATAGACCAGCGCATGGTTTGGCGTGTAGGTATCGGATTTTTCCAGATCAAACGCCGCACCGACAAACCAGTTGGGGGTCAGGCGATGCTCCACCAGCATGCGGGCGCGATAGCCAAAGCCCGGCTCGCCACCAGGGCCGTAAATGGGATTGATAAACGTGTCGCCACTGCGATTGACCGCCTCTTGCTGTAAATCAGGGCGGGTCGGGTAGTAAGGCCCACCGTCGGATTTCGGCCATGAGTAGCCGACCGAGGCTTCCATATGCAATGACCAATCTTGCCAGCGCTGGCTATAACTGACCGGCAGCGACAGTGACACATAACGCTGCGGACTGTAGTAACCGCCTTGGCCGAAGGTATAGCCGCTCAAGTCTTTGTCGAACGTCCAGTACATGGCATTGGTGCCGACCCGCAGTCGCCGATGCGGCTCATCAATCACACGATGATAGACGCCGCCCATTACGCGCAGCCGCGTGTTGTCCTCGACATTCTTGCCGGTCAGTTGATGATATTGCAGGCTGCTCCACGCGCCATAGGCCCCGCCTTGGTCGGCGCTCAAGCCCAGTTTGACCCCGGTTGCGCGCACGCCGCCCCAGACCTCGCCTGTATTTGGATCGACCGTGCCGGCATAGGCTAACAGCGAGTTACTCAGTGGACGACGTGACAGGACGGCGGACCAGCCCAACTTGCCCAAATCGCCTTCGGTACGGATGCCACCGACCCAGTCCGTGACCTCAAAGCCCAGCGGGGTTACCCCCAGATCGCCTTCCCAGCGCTCTCCGCGCCAGCCGACCGCTAATGCAGTGCCATTGGCAGTCTGTTGTTCAGATCCATATTGGCAATTTGGTGCGCACAGCAAGGCGCTGCCAAAATCGGAGGCATCGCGCAGATTGCTTAAATTAATCCGTCCGGCATCCATATGCACTTGATCGACGCGGAAAAACAGGCGGCCGTCTTGCAGCGGAATAGCGGTTTCCAGCATTACGTTGCCGGCGGTCAGATCGGAGGTACCGGCGGTGCCGTTACTGCCCCAGCGATCGTATTCCAGCGTGACAGTGGGGTCTTGTTGGCGATAGAGGCTTTCGGCATCGCTGCGGATACTGCGTTGCAGCCAATCATCCTTGGCATTGACGCGCGTTTGTTGGGTGTACGCCACATCATCCTGCCCGTCACCCAGCTTGGCGAGCTGCATGGCGCGGCGGTAATCTTGTTTGGCTTGCTGCGGATTGCCGGTTTGCCGCTCTAAACGGGCGGCATCGCGGAATAGGCGGGGATCGCTGGCCTGCGCGGTCAGCAGTGGTCGCAGTTGCGTTTTGGCTTTTTCTGGCTCGCCCAGCTCAGCCCATAATACCGCGCGGCGGCGTTGTAACTCTGGGGTTTGGGCAGTACCTAGCACCGGATCGGCTTCAAGCTGGGTCAGGGCGGTTCGCGCTTGGGCTGTTTTCCCTTGAGCAAGATCCAGCTCAATCAGGCTCAGGCGCGCATCGGCATTTTGCGGCTCCAGTAGCAGCGCCTGCGCATAATAGCGGCGCGCGCTGTCCCATTGACCGGCTTGCTGCGCCCAATCGCCCAGCGTCAGTGGGATTGCGGCCTGAGTTGGATAGGTTTTTTGCTGCATCTGTAGATAGGCAATCGCAGTTTTGTCTTGGCCGCGGTTTTTCATCGCCCGTGCATTATCCATCACCGCACCGAACTCCAGTCGCGCCGCCAGCTCTTGCATGCGGTTATCCCACTGTTTTTCTGGGATGCTACGCAGCTGACGCACTGCCGCTTGCTCTTGGCCTTGGCCGGCTAAAAACAGGCTATATGCGTAGATGAGATCCGGGTTGCGTGGCGTGCGTTTCAGCAAGGGGGCAAAGGTTGTCTCCGGTTGAGGCTGTCCGAGTTGGGCGCGTAATTTGGCTAAGCGGTAAGTGAGCCAAATATCATCTGGGCGGATTTTCTGTGCCCGCGCCAGTTTGCTCTCGGCTTGTGCCAGCTGATTTTGTCCCGATAAGGTTTCGGCTTCTTGTTGCAGCGTTTCTGCCTGCTGTTGCAGTTTTTCGGCCTCTTTTTGCAACCGGTCGGCTTCAATTTGCTGCAAATCACTGGCAAACAGCTTGCGCTGCGCCGGTGAGAGGCCCGCGATCAAGGCTTTAGCTTGCTGTGGATTTTTCTCCAGCTGCAGATTGATGCGCTTACGTAAAGCGCTGTCATTATCTGGGAAGCGGCGCTGAATCTCTTGGTAGGCGCGATCGGCCTCAGTAATTTGTCCGCGTTTGGCGGCCAGATCGGCCAAGCCAAGGCTAGCATACGGGTCATTCGGCTCAATCGGCAGTGCTGCTCGATAGGCTTGTTCGGCTTGTGCCCATTGACCTTTTTCCAGCGCCTGATCGCCGGTTTGGATCAGTCCCCAATAACGGGCGGTATTGATCAGCGCGGTCCATTTGGCCGCATCGTCGGCGGAGGGGTCATTTTTCTGCGCTTGTTCAAACAAGGCTAACGCCTCGTTATGCCGGCTTTGACGCAGACGTAATCGACCCAACTCGCCCAGTAATTCCGGATCATTCGGGTAGCCTTGCAGCGCGCGGCGCAGCTCTTGCTCTATTTGCGCATAATCTTGGCTGTTGGCCGCCATCTTTTGGTTGGCGCGCTGTTTGGCTTGAAAGGCGGGGTTACTGAGCGTAGCTTGCAAGGTTTGGTAAGCGCTGTGCGCTTCGGCGCTGGCATTCGGGTAGAGCTGTAAATAGCGCTGCCACAAGGCGGCGGTTTGGTTGCTCACCGGCAGGCGCTGCAGTTGATCGTACCAAAGTTGGCCTGCATTGTTACGCTCTTGTGCGTCATTACTGAGGCGCGTGAGCAGCGCAAAACCGGCTTCGGAGTCGGCTTGCTCGCTAAACAGCTGGCGAGCATAAGCCAGAGCCAGTTGGCCGTTGTCTGGATTTTGGCGGCTGAGCTTGGCAATCGCTTGGCGCGCTTGTGCTTGGCTGTCGGGAAGCTGGCTTTTGACTTGCCAGTATTCGAGCGCCAATTGCGGGGTGGGGAATGCGCCGCCGAGTAGCTTATCGTACAGTTCGATGGCTTGCTGATAACGACCGGCACGGGCAAACAAGCGCGCCTGTTGTAACTGTGCTTTGCCTTGCGGCTGCACCAGCGCATAGGCACGTTGCGATTGTTGATAGGCCTCGGATTGTGGCGCCAGTGCGCGTAAACGCTCTAACGTTGCGGCGGCTTGCTCCGTTTGGTTTTGGCGCAGTTCAAAGCGCAGCTGCGCGGCTAAGACCTCGGGATTATTAGGCGCAATTTTGCGCAGTCGTTCGAGAGAGTCTTGAACCAGATCGTCGCGGTTAGTCGCTTCTCCCAAGGCTACCTGACTGAGCAGCCACTGGGTCGGCGAGGCAGCTTGCTGCGCTGCCAGTGCCGGTGGGCTGGTCAGTAGCGCTGGCGTCAACGAGACGGCCAGCAGGGAGTAAAGCAGCGGTTTTATTCCTGACATGAAGAACTACCTTGTAAAATCAATTCTCCTTGCGGGGAGAAACGATAACGTCCGTCCAGCCATCCCTGTCCGAACAGTGTTAAGACCGTATTGTAATAGGCATCCGCAGCGGGAGGCTGTTGCTCCACCCGCTGAAGCTGGCGCTGTAAAGCGCTTGGATCCGATTGCCGACTCAGCAGGGGCAGCAATGCCGCGGAAAAGCCGACCGGACCGTCACCATTAACCTGTAAGGTGCGGGTATTGATGCTTTCTGGCGGCAAGGGATGCTGCTGCAGATAGTCCGCCATCGGGGCAAAGTGCTGTTGTAAGGCCTGCGACTGCGGGTTTTGTGGGTCGAGCATCCCCACCCACAGATAGACCCGAATGGCATCATAGCTGCCAGTCCAGCCACTGCCGCTTTTCTCTTGCCAGGCACCGGCGGCGGTCCAATTAATCCAGTTGGGGGCAAAGCCGCGCGGCGCACTTTCTTGCAGTAAACGCTGGGTGGCGGCACGCATTGCTGGCCACACTTGATGTGGATACTGCGCGGCTAAACGGTCGATGACAAAGGGGGGCAGATAGCTGGGGTTCAGCGTCCAGCTGTCATCGTGCTGAAAACCATGGGCGCCCGGTAGCAGCATCGGGCCCAGCTGGGGCAACGTCGCCACTTCGTGGCGGATAATCTGCTGCAACAGCAGGGCGCTGCGGCTTTGGTAGTCGCGAATTTTCCACAGCCGTCCGGCTTCGCTTAAGGTATACGCAATCCACAGATCCGAGTCCGCCGCCGAGTTGCTGTCCAGCACCTCGCCTTGGCCGGTTTTGTTTAAGCCCCATAACCATGCCGGTAGATGGGTGGCCAGATCGCCGTGCGCCAGATGGGTTTCGGTCCAGCGCAACAGACGGCGAAAGGTGGGCTGATCGCCCGCCACCAAGGCAAAGAACAGCGCGTACGATTGCCCTTCGGAGGTGGTGATCAGGCGCGGGTCACTGCGATCAATGACCCGCCCTTGCGGGTCAATGAAGTTGCGCTTGAACGCTTCCCATGCCGGCCATGTGCAGCTGGCACGGACGCTTGTACTGCTGAGCAGTAACATCAGCAGCAGTGCCGCAGTGCGTCGGTATCTCATGGCCGTGCCTGCTCCTTATTTGTGCTGGTCATCCAAACGACGACGGGTCACCCAGCGCATGGTATTCCACAGGGCGATACTCACCAGCACCACCGCGACGGCCGCGATCAGCGCCAGTAACAGCGGGTAGGAGGAGAGGTGATACCACACCAGCATCCACCAAGGCAGTTGACCGACGTAGTACAACTCGCCAACCCGCTCGCTGTTAATTTGCCCATCTCGGAAGACCACCACCGAGCCGCTCATGGCACTGACTTTACCCGAATCATTCAGCCCTTGCGTGATCAGCGCCAGATTTTCGCTGTTGGACGCCAGCATCGCCACCACGCTGCGCTGGGTGCCAAACGGCGACTCAAAACCGATCATCGCCGCGATATTACCTTCTGAGCGAGTATCCACTCGGCTGGCCGCCTTCACATTCGGGTTCGGCTCTTTGGCTGGCGTGGGGTTGATTTCTCGTACCTGACGCAGCGGTTGGTTAAGCCAAGCGCGGGTTTGTTCAATCAGACCACTGTGATCTTTTTGCAGTAATGGATCGCCGGACGCCAACTGACCAATCAGCAAGAGATCTTTATTGGCTTCTTTGGCTTGCTGCCAGTCATCGGTGATGCTGACTTGCACCGCCGGATAACCGGTCGAGGCGCCCATCTTACCCATCACACTGAGCAGTAATCCCAGTTCGGATGGGGTGGGTTGGGCTGGCATCAACACCAGCGTCTGTGACAAGTCGGCCAAGCGCGTAAACGGATAACCCACATTGGCAAAGGCACGCAAATCCGGCATGGCGATATAGTGGTGATAGCCACTGAAATCGATGGTGGAGCTTGGCTCAATCGCCGCATGCACATTGGGCGTGATGTTAGTGACGCACATGCCCTGTGGGCCGCCATTGGTGTAGGAGCCAAAGGCAAAATCAAAGCGCAGTTGGTTACGTGAACCAATTTTCAGGGCGGGGATCAGCACATCGCTATCACGGCTGAACATATCCGTCAGAATAGGCAAGCGCAGGCGCTCGGAGCTGCCGCCTTGGCCAGAGTCACGCAGTAAAAACGCCTGCACGAACTGATCATTGATGCTGACGTTTAGCCGTGAGCTATCCATGGTGACCGGTGGCGTGTAGCGGTATTGCAAGTTAAGCGGAATACCGGGGCTGCGCCACGTAAACAGATCTGGCGGCACATTCATGGTCAGGGTGATGGGGTTCGGCGTCAGACCGGAGACCTGCAACTGCTGCGGGTAATCCATCAGTTCACTAAAGGGAATGGGGCGGTCGGTACGCACCCAGTTCGGGGCATCATACGGCTGGCGTGGCAGCAGGGTTTTCACCTCCGTGATGGTGGTGGACTGACCCCGCAGTAAGGTAGTGCCAAGAGAAATGCCTTGTGCGGCAGTAAGCAGATCGGCGTCATCACGACCGAGTACCAGCAGCAGCTTGATATACGGTTTTTGTGGATGGCTGATGATTTCCACGGTCGGCGCCTCAACTGGCGGGTAATCGCGCAGGAAATCCGGACGCTGATTGTTGGTGGCAAACACAATCGCATTTTGCTCTGGCAACTGATTCAGGCTGACGGGGAAGGTCTGTCCGCGCCATTTAGACTGTGCGCCAAACCACGAGGCCAAGGCGGACGCCGCTTGTTGGGAGACAGTGGACGGCATACTGGCAAACACAAACGGTAATTGCAGCGGGTTGACATCGCGGGCATCAAAAAACGGCTCAGGGAACAGTGATAAATCATTGCTCAGTGCCACAGTTTGCACGTTCAGATCCAAGCGGCTTTTCCGGCTCAAATCCGCCCACAGCACATTGTTGAGTGGGTCTTCGCACGGCGCATTGTAATGGCCGATCAGCTCAAAACGAACGGTGTTGAAATCTTTGATAAAGCGTGGATTGAGGCTGACCACATGGTCCACTTCTTTACCCATCTGCTCTTGCTGAATGGGGATCACCTGCATCAGCTCATCGTTCATGTACACCTTAATCTGCGACATGATCGGTAACATGGCCGGTGACGGGGTAAAAATCAGATGCAACTTGGCATCCGTCACTATCTGATCGCTACGCACGCCAAAATCCATTTGAATGGTTTTAAGCGCATTACGCAGTTCAAGGATCCCGCTTGGCAACAGCTGATTAAAGCTCAGGCTCAGGTTTGTTACCGGCGCCTGCTCGCTATTTTCGCTGCTGTTTGGGCTATTAGCGTTGGCCGCACTTGGCGTGGCCGTGGTGGCCAGCGGGGTGCCGGAAGTCGATACGGCCGGCGCCGGCGTATCACCAATGTATTCTTGCGCTGCGCACAGCTCAGGGAGCCCCCCGATCATAGCGAGCGCCAGCAACAGGGTATTACGTGAGAGTGCCATCATAATTCAGCTTCTTGCTTAGAGTTAACGGGATCCGCAACCAGTGTCATTGCCGGCGTTCTGGGTATAAATGAGCTAAACCATTCCGTCAGCCATACCGTCAGACGGATCAGCCAAGCGATCGCCCGTGGTGCTTGCTTGGCCATTTGTTTGTACCCGCGCAGCCCTACCGCGAAAATATCTTGGATACTGCGCATCGGTTGATCTTGCTGATAGCTCTCTTGCCACATCGCCCAAGTATCGGCACGGGCAAAGGTGCACTGCACAAAATTAATGTGTGACTGCAAATCCATGTGTTCGAGCTGGATCCCGACAAAGTTATTGCGCTGGTTACACACCTTGGCGCGGAACATAAATTCTTGCGTACCGCGTTTGAGCATCAAGGTCATCGGCTCATTGCTATCAAAGGCTTGTGGGTGATCCAATTCCAACCCCACCCCGCCATCAGAGTAATCCACCATCATGCAAGGGAAGGCGTGCCCGGTTTTGCGATACAGCACTGCCGGCAAGCGGATCTGCACGCGGTGCGTTTTCCGTACCTGTTTCACCTCGGAGGCCACCGCCACAGCGCCGCCCAGCAACAGCAGGTTATACAAGGTCCACAGCAAACTGATCACCACGGTTATCGCTTCATCGGCGGGGCCCCAAATCAGGCGATAGCCAGCAAACAGCACGCCGAGGAAATTCAGCATCGCGAGCACTAAAAATGGCTTGGAGATATCCCAATCAAAATATTGCTCGTCGATCAGACCGCCTTTAGCGGTGACGTTAAAGGAGCCTTTGCGGGGGTTGAACAGCGCCACTGTAGTTGGGCGAGCGATATACCACGACAGCACGGTTTCGTAGATCTCACTCCAAAACGAGTAGCGGTATTTTCCTTGGATCCGTGAGTTGGTCATGCTGGCGTGCGTCATGTGTGGGATCACGTACAGCATGATCATCACTGCCGGGGCATAGATGATGTAAGAGTGGAAAATCAAAAACGCCAACGGGGCAGTCAGGTACACCAACCGCGGGACTCCGGACAAAAAGTGCAGCATGGCGTTGGTGTAGCATAAGCGCTGCGCCCAAGATAATCCTTTGCCAAACAATGGGTTATCGAGGCGAAAGATCTGCACCATACCGCGCGCCCAGCGGATCCGTTGGCCGACGTGCGCCGATAAACTTTCGGTCGCCAGCCCTGCTGCTTGGGGAATGCGAATGTAGGCCGAGCGATAACCGTGGCGATGCAACCGCAAAGAGGTGTGCGCATCTTCGGTCACGGTTTCGACAGCAAAGCCGCCAATCTCCTCCAACGCGGTGCGACGCAGCACGGCGCAGGAGCCACAGAAGAAGGTCGCATCCCAAGTGTCATTACCGTCTTGCACCAAGCCGTAGAACAGGGTGTTCTCGTTCGGGGTTTTGCGGAAGTTGCCCAAGTTACGCTCAAACGGATCGGGCGAGAAAAAGTGATGCGGGGTTTGCATCATCGCCATGTGCGGGTCTTTGACGAACCAGCCTAGCGTCATCTGCAAGAATGAACGGGTCGGGATGTGGTCGCAGTCAAACACGGTGACGAACTCGCCATGGGTTTTCTTCAGCGCCGCATTCAGGTTACCGGCTTTGGCGTGGAAATTGTTATCCCGGATCAGGTAGTGGACGCCCACTTCTCTGGCAAAGTCAGCCAGATAGCTACGCCGGCCATCATCCAGAATATAGATGTTGAGCTTCTCTTGCGGCCAATCCAGACCCAGTGCGGCGTAGACCGTCGGGCGGATCACCGACAAATCTTCGTTATAGGTGGGGATATAGATATCCACGCTCGGCCACAGCTTCGTATCAGATGGCAGCGGATAGGGGCTGCGGTGCAGTGGCCAGATAGTCTGGAAATAGCCCAGCATCAGCACCAGCCAAGAGTAGGTTTCGGCTGCCAGCAGGCCAAGACCGAAGCTTAAATCCAGTGGGCTGTCCCAGTTCAAGGTTTGGGTATAGCGCCACCACAGGTAGCGACAGGAGATCACCACCGACAGCACAATCATCATCATGCTGGGAAAGCGCCCCGGGACATTGCGGATCAGCAGAGCCAGCACCCACAAAATCACCACAAAGGTCAGCTGAGCCAGCATGCCGAACGGCTCGGTGATACACAAAATAGCCAAGACCAGCGCCAGCGCTAAGATGCCCCACTGCCAGAGTGCGGCCAATTTACTGCGCGCTTGGTGCCAAGGACCGGTTTGCGTCATCGGCTGCACCCACGGGTGGGTGTGAAATGGAAAGGTATTTAGCGCGTGGTACAGACGCTGACGGCCACGGCGTAGCAGGGCAAACAGGCGCGCTGATGCTGCGCTCAGGCGCAGAGTGGCTGCAGGGCGTGCACTACGCGCACCGCGCAGCAGTAACCACAGGGTTTGCAGTAGCAGGCGTAACGGATCGGCAAAGCGGTAGCTGCGTTGCAGTTGCGGATACAGTTGCCGCCGATTTTGTCGCAGCCAGCACCAGGCAGGGGCTTCTAAGCGCAGCACACACCACAGCAGTAACCACCCGGCGGTGATCAGCAGCGCGGGGATTGCCCGCCAATGGCGGTGGGTGCGCTGATAATAGTCACGAATAGCGGCCGCAGGGCCGGGTTGCAGGAGCAGATGGCCACTCATGATCCCTGCTCCACTCTTTTTTTGCACCAAGTCGCTAGCGACAGAAAATCCTTAGCGGCCAGCGATTGCGGAGCAAAGTCGGTTATCAGCTGTTTGGTGGCTAGCGCTTCGCGGATCGCTTCATCTTGGTGGATCGCGCCCGGTACCAGCTTATTGCCTAAGGTGGTCTGCCACAGTTGCCAGATATCGCGCGACAGCTGGGGATAGGTATGGTGACGATTGACGAGCCAATAGTGATGATCCAGCGCCGCGGCGTCAGGCGTCATCTGCTGTTGCGTAAGCATCTCGGCTGGATGGGCGGTGCTATACATCAGTGCATGGCAGGCGGGATCGGCTTCGGTGACATGTAGCCATAAATCGGCGATGTCGTGCGCTTGCTGGGCAAAGGTGAGCGGATAGCGTGGAATATCGAGAATGATCCAAGTGCGCCGATCCAGCGCCAGACCGCTTATCGCCTGTTGTAGCCAAGTGGAGGGCAGCGTATCTAATGCTGCAAAGTTTGTGGGCCGACCAAATGGCAGTAGCAACAGATTCGGGTAGCCGGTGGCAAACGCCGCCTGATACCAAGGACGTTGCTCGGTGATAGCTTGCGCCCAGCCGGTACTGATATGAAAACCTAATCCGACATGCTGACCCAGCAGATTATGCGGGCTTAAATCCCACAGTAATACCGGATAGTCCATTGCTTGCAGGGTGGCAGCCAGCCCTGCGGCGACGGTAGTTGTCCCGCATCCTCCACGGATCCCCTGAATAGCAATGACTGGCATGATTAACCGTTCCTTTTGCTAATAATGAATACTAAAATATCGTTAATTAATTATTAATTGGCATGCTTGCCATATTTATCACTTTAATACATCGCCAATAGTGTGTTTTTATCGTTTGACGGTGTTTGGGTTCTAATGCCAAGACATCTGACCTAGCCATTTGTCTTAATTTTAAGCCGCTGCAGTATGTTCCGTATCCGGCTCTTGTGGCGGAACTAAACTTTGTGCCAACAGTGGCCAACGTGAAGTAATACCCTGTATTGCTTCTTGATCTTTGATTTCGAGGTACTGTAACTGACTGATATGATAACAACTCAGCAGATTGGTTACGTCCTCTCCGATGGTACTGTTTGCTGAATTCTGCTTCATCACTCATTTTCCTCAAACGCTGCCGGCAACAGTACAATCACATGAAATACCGGATGGGCGTGAAAAACGGATGGTTAACATCAACGAATAACCGTGAGTGGATTACGATTAAAGAATTAAGTCACACCCCTTCTCTTAATACTGTAGACAGAGATAACAAATACGCGATAAGGAAATCAGACTTTATAGCAGATTACCGTTATGTTCCTGTGGTTACTGTTATGTTTATCATCATACAGGAAAAAGAAAGATCACGTCTTCCGGACGTTATGTCCTATTATTATAGCACAGCCTAAACGCCATCATTGAGGGGCTAATAGAATGAGGAATAAGTTTCAGTTAGCCATTGACGCTTTGCCCGTTCATTTTACTCGGTTACGCGAGGGTGGCATTTATTGGCTGACGGTGGATGATGAAGCGGTCGCCGATCTGTTGCTGGTTTCCTTTATTCAAGGGTTGTTACCAGATAGCCGTTATTTTCTCACCTCTTCACTGCCGATGACGGAGGCCTTACAGAGTGCGTTGCACCACCCGCAGGTGCGGGGTGAGCTGTTTGCGTTGACCCAAGATCCACAAGGTGAGTGGCTACGTCGTTTACCGGCTGAGATGGAGTGGTTTGGTATCAGTAAAGCGGCGGACTTGCTGGTGGTACGTTACCGCTGTGATGGCTTGGAAAAAGACCCAGACGCGCAAACGGACCAGTTACTGCGCTTGGATCGTGCGCTGCAACAGTTTACGCATTGGGCCGAGCAGCAGGAACTGGCGGTATTGGTGATCGGCTCTGGTGCTCACAGCAGTCAGCAGCGCCAGTGGCTCAACCGAGGCAATAACTGGCTCAGTGGCTGTGTGCACTTGAGTCGTCAAGGCGAGCTGGTGGATTACGATCTGGCATATTGGCGCAACGAGATGGGCGTTACGTCCGGTATGCGTTTGATGCTATTGCAGCAGGATACGCAGTTGGTGCTGCATACCGAGCGCGGCAGCCTGAGCAGTGCCTCTTTGGCCGATGATGATGTGGTGTTGGCGATGCAAGAGGTGTTAGCCAATACCATCGCGCCATCAGCACATTGGACGCTGTTTCCCGACCGGCCACGTTTGCTGGAGGCGGCGCTACAGGCAGTAAAAGCCACGGTGATTTTTGCGATCACGGAAAGCAGTCAAACCGAAGCACTGGCCCGAGATATTTACCAGTTACGCTCTGAGCGCGGCGCGCGCTTGAAGATTGTGGTGCGTGAAGCGGCTAACTGCTTGCGTAATTTGGATGATCGGCTGTTTTTGAGTGCCGGGGCCAATATGGTGATGCCGTTTGCTTGTCATGTTTCACGTTTCATCGGTTTGCTGCAGATGGTGCAAGGGCAAGTTTATCCGCACATGATCCGGCCAGAGATTGATAGCTTGCTGGCGGCATCGCAGCCACAACGACTGAAAGGATACCTGCCTGCGGCCGAATTTATTCGGCTACTGCAAGATGAAATGCGCCGTAGTTTGACCAGTGAAACGCGCGGGCTGATGTTAATTCTGACACCGGCCATGAGCCTGAGCATGACCGATGCCTTAGCCCAGTGTGAAATGCGCCGACAAGGCGATGTGTTGACCGTCGCTGATAATCATATCTATGTCTTTTTCTTTGCCTGTCGGCCCAATGATGCTGAGCGGGCGTTGCAAAATGCCTTTTATCTGCCGGTGAATACGTTATTTACCGAGTCGCAAGTGTTGTCGGTGCGCGAAGAGATCCAAGAGGCGCTGGCTCGTTTGCAACAATTGCCGGAGCAGCCCGATTTTACTGCCGAGCTGACCGCGCGGGCGGGTGTGCGCGATCCGCAATTACAATCCAGTAAGGTAGAGATGACCGCGCTGGAGCGCAATCATGCTGCCGTGAAGCCCATAACCTTACCGATTAAGGCCATATAATGGATTTAGTGTCGTTCAGTCAGGTCACTTTGATCACGGCAATTATTGCCGGTCTGCTGGGGTTTTATCTGCGCCCGATTTGGCAAGTTGCCCAGCGGGTATTGCGCCATATGGTGCGGCGACCTCGTTATAACAAGCGCCTGATGACGTTACGACCGTCTAGTTCACGTACTCCGACAGATCAGTAACCTGTCGGGGCAACTAAGGCTCACCGTGATTATCAAGGGATGACCATGAGCGATGTGACTCTCTCTCCGTTACCCCCAGCGCTGCGGCATTGGCGCGGGCTCGGATTATGGAATTTCTACTTTATTACCAAGCTGGTGCTGTTCTGGCAGGGCTTGATCAACTTTCATCCGCTGTACAACTTGGCGTTGGCCGCGTGGTTATTGTTTCCAGTGGCACCGCTGTGGCTGCATCGTGGGCGTCAGTTACTGGCCTTACCGTTTGCGGTGGCGCTGTTCTATTACGACTCGTGGTTGCCGCCCTTTAACCGCTTATTGGCACAATCATCGGCGGTAGAGTCGTTCTCGGCCGATTATATGCTGGAGCTGGCCGGGCGGTTTATTAACTGGAACTGGCTGGCCGGTTGCTTGACGCTGCTGGTGGTCTACCTGTTTTTAAGTCAGTTCATTCGTTTTTCGTTGCTGATCTTTAGCACTTTGGCGGTACTGACTCTGTGGCCGTATTTGCAGCCGTGGTGGAGCGTTGAAAAACCGCAACTGCAAGCACAGGCGGAGCAGGTTAGCCGCGGTGTCGATAAAGCGGTGAATCGCGCCGATAGTGATATCCTCAGAGCCGAGCAGTCGTTGGCGGCGACAGGCGCGCCGCCGAGTGATGAGGTGCTCAATCGCACGCTGAGTGAGTTTTACCAGCAGCAAAGCCAACTGTTCACCAATTTCCCTGCTGCAGAGGCGCTACAAGCGCCGTTTGATGTGTTGATCTTGAATATCTGCTCGTTGAGTTGGTCAGATATGCAGGCGGTGGGGTTGATGGAGCATCCATTATGGCAGTCGATGGATGTGGTGTTTGATGAGTTCAACTCCGCCTCGACCTACAGTGGGCCTGCGATGATCCGTTTGCTGCGCGCTAGCTGTGGTCAGCAGACCAATGCTGATCTGTTCGCGCAGGCTGATCCACGTTGCTACCTGTTTGATAATCTACAGAAAATTGGGTTTAGCGAAGCATGGGCGATGAACCATGACGGGCACTTTGGTGATTTTGTTGCCGAAGCGCGGAAATTTGGTGGATTGGCGACGGAGCCTATGTCCTTGACCAATATGTCGCCGGTGATGACTTCGTTTGATGGGTCGCCAATCTACCGCGATTTGACGGTGTTGGATAACTGGTGGCAGCAGCGCTTGCAGTCAGATAAACCGCGCGAGGTGCTGTATTACAACACCATCACCTTGCACGATGGCAACCGCACCATCGATAACCGCGGCCAAACCAGCCGCGCCGACTATAAGCAGAACCTGACCCGTCTGTTTGATGATCTGCAAGCTTTTATTCAGAAGCTGGAGCAATCCGGTCGACCGGTAATGGTGGTGATTGTGCCGGAGCATGGCGCCGCCTTGACCGGCGATCTGATGCAGATATCGGGAATGCGGGAAATCCCGAGTCCATCGATTGTGCATGTCCCTGTCGGAGTTAAGTTAGTGAATGCCAAATCGCGCGTCAGCCAATCGCCGATGCACGTGACGCAGCCCTCCAGTTATCTGGCCATTTCGCAGCTGGTGGCTGATTTAGCCAATGGCCAAGCGTTCAGTCAGGATAACGTGGATGTGCGCGCTTTGGTGCAAGCATTGCCGCAAACGGTGCCGGTGGTGGCAGCGAACGAAGGCAGTGTGATGTTGCGCTATCAGGGCAAAGAGTACCTGACGTTGGATCGTAAAACCTGGACGCTCTATCCGCAGCAGCCGAGCCGTTAAGTTCATCGGCCTCTGCTAGGGGTCAGCTCGTGTTTACTAAGACGCCCGTGTGTTTTTCCACCAGAAAGTGGCAGAACACACGGGCGTTTGTTTATCTTTCCTCTGCGTTTCGGCAGCGCTAGTACTTAGAGCAAATACTGCGGATGAGCCTGAAACCACTGCTGCAAAATTTCGCTGAAAATCTGAATTTTGCGCGGCACATTGGGCTGCGCCACATGCAGTAAATACAGCGGATGCACACTGGTCTGCCAATCATCGAGTAGGGTGACCAGCTCGCCACGTTGCAGAGCAGGCGCGGCAATCAAGAGCGGACATTTAGCGATCCCGACATCGGCCATCGCCAATTGCAGCAAACTGCTGTACTGATTGGCGCGTAAACGGCCGTTCAAGGTCAGGCTCACCGCCTGTGCGCCTTGGCGAAAATGCCATTGCTCCCAAGCAGGATTATCACCTTGTAAGAAACAGTGCTCGGGCGGCAGTTGCTGTGGGCTGCTCGGTTGGCCATAACGCGCAAGCCAGCGCGGGCTGACCACGACCACATCGCGTAAGTGCCCAAGTAAGCGCGCACTGAGGTTCGCTGGCGGCGAAGGGGTCGCGCGTAGCGCGATATCGTGCTCCTCGGCGATCAGGTCTAACGGTCGGTTAGTAAAATTCAGTGCCACCGTGACCTGCGGACAGCGCGCGGTAAATGCTTGCATGACCGGCCCGATCAACTGATCGCCCAAGCTGGCTGGGCAGGTAAAACGTAAATGGCCGCTCTCTTCCTGCGTCAGTGCCGTGATCTCCTGCTCGGCCGCGCGCAAATCGGCAAAAATCTGCTCGGCCTGTTGGTATAGCTGATGTCCGGCTTCGGTGAGATGCTGGCGACGTGTTGTGCGCTGCAGCAAACGCGTCTGCAGTGCGCGTTCGAGGGCGCTGACATGCCGGCTGAGCATCCCTTTACTGCAGCCATAACTCTCGGCGGCAGCCGAAAATCCACCGGCCTGTACCACGCGATAAAAACTTTGCAGATGGGTCAGATCCATCTATTGGTGCTCCTAGGGAAACAATGCGTTCATTGTAGCCGCTTTTTCTTTATGGGCAGCGGTCTAGACTGAAAGGACACCCATTGTGGAGGCGGGAGTGAATATGAAGGTAGTGATTATTGGCGCCAGTGGCACCATCGGCCGTGCGGTACAGCAATTATTGCTGCAACAGCAGCATGAGGTGATCGGCGTGCGCCACCAAGGCGGCGAGTGGACGGTGGATATGACCGATGCGGACAGTATTGCGCAGCTGTTTGCGCGGATCGGTCACTTTGATGCCTTGGTGGTGGCCAGTGGCGCGGTGGCGTTTAATAGCTTAAGCGCCATGAGTACGGCCGAGTGGCAGGTCGGCTTGAACAGTAAATTACTTGGCCAAATTCACCTGACGCAGGCGGCGCTGTCGTGGCTTAATGAGGGGGGTTCAATCACGCTGATCAGCGGCATTCTAAGTTCGGAGCCGATTGCTGGTGGGATCAGCGCGAGTGTGGTCAATGGTGCGGTGGAGCATTTTGTGCGGGCGGCTGCCTGTGAAATGCCGCGCCGGATCCGGATTAATGCTGTTAGCCCGAGCGTAGTGACCGAGTCGTTGGTGCAATATGGCGCCTTCTTCCCTGGCTTTGAGGCGGTGGATGCGGCGCGCGTGGCCAAGGCGTATTACAAAGCCTTGGCCGGGATACAAAATGGCCAGATTTTTCGGGTGGAGTAACCCTGTGCTGAACGAAGCGTTTACTCTTCCATCACGTTAATGACCGGCTCTTGGCGACGGTGCATATTGGCACCGTCGTCTTTTTTCAGCAGTAAGAAGACCAAGCCAGACAGCAAAGTGATCAGCGCCACCGTCAGATAGGTGTGGTGGAAGGCCGATTGCAGTGACAGGCCGCTGTCTTTAAATAACGAGAGGATAGACGCGCCACTGGCAATACCGAAACTGATGGCCAGTTGCTGCGCCACGCTGAGAACGGCGTTGCCGCTACTGGCGTTCTGATCGGACAGATTACTCAGCGCCAAGGTGTTCATCGAGGTCAGTTGCACCGACATCAGCATCCCGAACAGGAACAGCACCGGCATCAATAGCCATAGCGCATGATGTTCATGATAGAACGAGAGTGCGGCGATACAAGCGGCAATCAGCAAGGTGCTGAGCAGCAACGTGCGGCGATAACTAAACCGGCGCAGCAAACGGGTGATAAACGGCTTGGACAAGATGGCGGCCAGCGCAATCGGCGCCATCATCCAACCGGAGACTTCGGCGCTGTAACCGAGGCTGACCTGCAGCATCAGGGGCAGCAAAAAGGGGATCCCGCCAGTGCCGAGACGGGAAAACAGGTTACCGCAAATCCCGATACTGAAGGTGCGAATTCGGAACAGCTTCAAATCAATCAGTGGCGTAGCGTAGCGTTTAGCATGGCCAATATAGCCGAGCAGCAGCAGCAGCCCCGTGGCGCTGGTCAGGTAGGCTTGCCAGCGCGCATGGCTGCGCTCACCCAGCATCTCTAATCCCAACGTGATCAGTACCAGCCCCAGACCAAACAGCAAAAAGCCGCGCCAGTCCATACGATGCGTTTGCATGGTGACATTCGGCATGTGGCGGTTGGCATACCATAAGCCGACCAGACCAATTGGCAGGTTAATCAGGAAAATCCAGTGCCACGAGGTGTAGGTGACCAGCCAGCCGCCGAGCAGTGGGCCGAGTACCGGGCCGATGAGCCCCGGCATGGTGACAAAATTGAGCACCGGTAGCAGTTGATCGCGTGGGTAGGCGCGGATCAGCGCTAAACGCGCGACCGGCATCATCATGGCGCCGCCGATCCCTTGGAAAATTCGCGAGGCGATCAGCATGCTGAGATTGGCGGACATGGCGCAGCTTAATGAGCCCAGCGTGAACAGCACCACCGCAATTTGGAATACCCGTTTGGTGCCGAAGCGATCGGCCATCCAGCCACTGAGTGGGATCAGCAGGGCCACGGTCAGGGTATAACTGATGATGGCCGATTGCATGGCAATCGGTGAGCGCTGCAAGCTGGCCGCCATGGCGGGCAGGGCGGTGTTGAGGATAGTGGCGTCGAGCGTCTGCATGAAAAGCGCCATTGCCGCAATCCACGGTAATCCTGCCATACTTCTGGGGGCTGTCATGCCGAATCCTCATTCTTCCACTGCTTAACAGCAGAATTAGACCGGATTTTGGTCAAAAGAGAAAGGGCGAATGTGCTTTGCAGGGAAAGTTGGCATTTTCTGCCACTTGAGGAATGTTGGTACGCGATCCTATCCGCACACCGGTTATCCCGCGTTAAGCGGTAACCGGTGTGCGAATAACTCAGTCATTATGTTCTGTGCGAAGCGCGCATGTGAAACGCGAACCTTAGCCGCGAAACAGAATATTAGCCCAACGGGTAAGACCGGCGGTGACCGAGCCAAAATCATCGCCGCTGACCAACGGAATGCCCGGTAACTGCTGTTGCAACAGCGCGCGCAGCAGTGGCGAGCGAGCGCTGCCGCCGGTTAAATACACCACATCCGGCATACCGCCGCCGCAGGTTAACGCTTCATGGACCAGCTCGCTGATTTTTTGCAGCGGTTGGCTGATGGCCTCTTCCAGATCGCTCACCTGCAGTTCGCAGGCGAGTGCCGGGGCGATAAAGTCTAAGTTAGCCTGACAGCTTGCTTGCTGCGACAGTGCAATTTTGCTCTCTTCGGCGCAGCGCACCAGACGGTAACCGAGACGCTGGCGATAAACTTTGAGCAGACGCTCGAACACCACCGGCTCGGCGGCATCATGCAGCAAGTTACGCAGCACCTGACCGTTGGCACTGCCATAAAAGTCGGCCTGTGCAGGCACATTGTTGATGGCGATGGCGTTCCAGAACGGCAAGGTCGGCAAGGCAATACCGTTACTTAAGTTGCCTCCCAGCCCCAGATGCGGCATCAGGCGATGAAAGGCCAAGGCGATATCCAGATCGTTACCGCCAATGCGGCAACCGCTGTGACCGAGCAGGCTTTGCTGGCGATCGGCGCGTGGATGCCACTGCGGCCCCATCAGCAGCAGTGAGCAGTCGGTGGTTCCGCCGCCGATATCCACTACCAGCACGCGCTGTTCGTGCTGTAAGGTGGCTTCAAAGTCCAGTCCGGCGGCGACCGGTTCAAACTGAAACTCGACCCGGTGCCAACCGGCGCGGCGCGCGGCGCGCAGCAAAATCCCTTCCGCTTGCTGGTTGGCTTGCTCGCCGCCGGTGCCTTGGAAGTTTACCGGTCGGCCAATCACCACTTCGGTCAGCGATTGCTGCAGTTGCTGCTCGGCTTGCTGGCGGATGTGATACATCATGGCGCACACCAAATCCTCAAACAGCGCCACTTGTAGCGGCTTTAAGCCGTTGGCACCGAGAAACGATTTGGGGGATTTCACGAAATAGACTTCGTCTGGCTCGCGCATGTATTGGCTCAGCGCCTGCTGACCAAAGCTTAAGCAGCCCGGGGTAACCTGAATATCTTCTTCGCGATTACTGCTGATGGCCGAGCGCAGCAATTGGGTGCTGGCCGCACCATCCGCCGGCACTTGCCAGTGGCGGTACAGATACTCACTGACCGCTTCGCGACTCGGCGCGCACAGCATCGACGGCAAATAAGGTGAGTCATTTTCCAGTGTCAGTAGCCGTGGGCCGTGCTCGGTCATATACCCCATGGAACAGTTGGCGGTACCATAGTCAAATCCGATATACATCTAGCCTACTCCTGACTGCGGGAAAAAAGGGGGCAGACTGTAGCGCACTTTGCCGCGTACGCCAAGGTGCTTGCGCCTAACCAAGCGTGCGCCCTTGAGGTGAAAAAAGCAGCAGAACATGCTATTGCTAACGCTAGGCATACGGTGTTGGGTGAACCGTTCATCAGGAGCCACATCAACGTAGTCATCAGTAGCAATGCCATCGGCATCAACGATGCATCGTGCTGCGCACGAGGGCAAGAGTGCTCCTGCGTGACGTGACGCTGCGGCAAAGAGAGGCAACATGATCGAACCAAGCATTCAGGGCGTGATTGCCCGTAACAGCCATCCGGCCGGGTGTGCTGCGTTTTTGCGCAGTTGGGCCGCCCGCTGTACGGCGCCGAACTCAAACTCGGCCTTATCGGCTGGCCCGCGTGTGTTAGTGCTGGGCGCATCATCGGGTTACGGCTTAGCACTGCGCACAGTGTTGCTGCAAGAATATGCCGCGCGCACCTTAGGCGTGGCTTATGAGCGTGGGCCATCGGGGCAGTACAGCGGCTCGGCTGGTTGGCATTTAAGTGCCGCGTTTGCCGAGTTGGCTGCTGAGCAAGGTTTGCCGGGGGAGACGTTGATGCTGGATGCATTTGCGCCGGCCAGTCGGCAGACGGTGATTGAGACTATCCGGCGTGATTTTGGTCAGGTGGATCTGGTGGTGTACAGCTTGGCCGCCGGCCAGCGCACGGTGGATGGGCGTAAAGTGCGCTCGGCCATCAAACCGGCCGGCGCGCCTTATCAAGGCTATCAGCTGGATCTGGCGACCGATAAACTGCAACCGGTGACCCTTGAGCCGGCCAGCAGCCAAGAGATGGCTGACACCGTGACCGTGATGGGCGGTGAGGATTGGCTGCAGTGGATGACGGCGTTGCAAGAGGCTGGCGTGTTGGCCCCCGGCGCACGTAGCGTTGCTTTTTCCTATATTGGCCCAGCCAGTACATGGCCGTTATACCGCGATGGCACCTTAGGGCAGGCGAAAGCGGATTTGCATCAGCGGGCGCAGCAGATTAATGCCCAATTACAAACGCTGGGTGGCGGCGCGTGGGTGGTCGTAGCGAAAGCCTTGGTCACCAAAGCTAGTATCTTTATCCCCGGGATGGCACCGTATTTGATGGCCCTGTATGCGGTGATGAAAGAGCAAGGCGTGCATGAGGATTGTTTGGATCAAATGCAGCGCTTATGTCACAGCCAACTGTTTGCCGAGCAGGTACATACCGACAGTGACCAGCTGATTCGCCTCGATGACTGGGAGTTGGCTGAGCCTGTACAGCAGGCGGTCGATGCGCGTTTAGCCTTGTTAAATCCCGATAATTTCATGCAGTACGGCGATTATCAGGGCGTAAAACAGGAATTTTTGGCGATGAATGGATTTGGGATCGCGGGGGTAGATTATTCTGACGAAGGGGCTTAACTGCGCGAGCTAAGCCGAAGTAAGCCGAAGATTGGTGCGCTACCCCCAAGTCGACACTTGGTTCGGTAGCGCATCAATTACACGGTTCAAAAACACGAGACAAAACGTGCACACTAACCCGTGTGGCAGCGTTTTACTTATTCGTCGTGCTCGATCAGCGCGGTAACCGCCGCGGAGGCTGCATCGGGATCCGAGCGCAGAATGGCATCGATAATGGCCTGATGACGCTCCAGTTTGACCACCGAGTCACGGGTCACGGTACGGAAATAAACCTGGAATACCGCTTTGAACAGGTTACCGAACGGCGTCAGGAACGGGTTGCCACTGGCAAAATAGATCATCTGGTGGAATTGGGTATCCACTTCAATCCAACGATCTTTATCAAAGCATTCGTCCAGTGCGCGCATTTCGCCCATCAGCAACGAGAGCTGATGACGGTCTTCCGGTGACGCATATTGCGCGGCCATCGCTGCCGCTTTTGGCTCCAGCATAATCCGCAGTAGCTGAAAGTCGTCGACCAATTTTTGCTTGTCGTCCTGCTCTGCCCACCAGGTCAGGAGATCCTGATCCAGGAAGTTCCAGTTACGACGAGGCATGACCCGGGTTCCGATCCGCGGGCGTGGTAACAACATGCCTTTTGCGGCCAGCATTTTCACAGCCTCACGGACTGCGGTACGGCTTACCCCGTACATTTCACCTAATTCCATTTCGCCCGGCAAAATTGCGCCGGGGGCGATTTGACCTGCCAAAATCTGACGTCCGATACTTTCTGCCAACTGATATGACAGATTACGCTGGGCCGCTTTTTGATGGTGGTGATTCATTTGTCCTCCCAACCGAATGCGGTGGTGTTGTTATAAGAGCCGCCGGCCCATTGTTCGACGGTAATTTTATCTATATTAGTAGGATGAAACATTATGAAATAGTGCGAAATACTATGAAATGGAGTGCTTATTTTGTAACAGCCAGCGGGCGATAAAATCGACAAACTGCTGTGGCTGATTCAGATCCAGTTGCGGTACCGAGACCGGCAGTGGCTCATCAGAGCCGAGCGCAATCACCTGCGCATCCAGCAAACTGGCCAGCGGACGATTTACCTCCTGTCGGTAAAGAGCGATTTTGGGGATCGGTTCGTGTTTAAAGCCTTCGACCAACACCAGATCGGTGCGCGTGGGGTCTAACTGACGGCACAGAAAGTCCAAACTGGCCGCGGGCTCGCGCTCGGGCGGCGTTTCGGTCATCAAAGCCCAGCGTTGATCGCACACCACAATGGTTTGTTCCGCCCCGGCTTTACGCAACTCGAAGCTATCTTTACCCGGAGTGTCGACATCCACATCGTGGTGGGTGTGCTTGATGAGTGCTGGACGGATCCCCTGTTGGTGTAGCAGAGGCAGCAGCGCTTTGAGCAAGGTGGTTTTCCCGCTGCCGCTGTAACCCACAATCCCCAAGATCGGCAACGTCATTTCAACTTCTCCAATTCAGGCTTTATCATCATACAATTATAGGGCGTATTTACGTTAACGAAAGCCGCCGCCTGATCGGAAAAGTCAACTGTTACCGCATGTTGCTGCTGGAAGAATGCCATCAACCGGCGCTCACCTTGTTGCAAACTGGCACTGATAGCCGGCAGCAAGCGCCGGTGTAACAGTGCAAACACCGGATGTGCTCGCTCACCATCGTGGGCAATGGCACAACTGGCATCTCCTATCTGCTGGGCGAAGCGCGCGACCAGATCGCGTGGCAAAAGTGGGCTATCACAGGGCACACAGACCACATACTCAGTACTACAGTGTTGTAAGGCGGTGAGCATACCGGCCAAGGGGCCAGGAAAATCAGGAGTGCTATCGGGATAAACAGGAAAACCACTTTCTGCATAACTATGCAAATTGCGATTGGCGATAATGTGTAGGCTGCTGACCTGCGGTTGCAGGCGTTGCACGGCATACCAGTATAAAGGATGACCGGCGACCTGACGTAATCCCTTATCGTCGCCGCCCATGCGTGTAGCCCGGCCTCCGGCCAGAATGGCACCGCTAATCACTGTGTTCACTGCCACCTTCTTTGCTCGCTGAATTCCGGCTTCATTTTAGCGCTGCTTTCCAGAATTGAAATATTCAGATACATAATAATTGCATTATCTTTAGCTGCATATAGCGGCAGTTTCACTGCAGAAAGTTGCATTTTAGCCCCAGATCTTGTGCTGTGACGGTAAACCCTGCTATTTTTCAGGGATAATAATGCACATACGGCACCCCAGGGTGCGGGAAAACAGAAGGTAAACCTGCAATGAAATGCCATCGCGTAAATGAATTGATTGAACTGCTGCATCCGGCTTGGCAAAAAGAGCCCGATTTGAACCTGATTGCCTTTTTACAAAAACTGGCGCAGGAAGCGGGTTTTACCGGTGATTTCAACGATCTGACCGATGATGTGTTGATTTATCACCTGAAGATGCGTGAGGCCGATAAAGCCGCGCCAATCCCAGGTCTGGCGAAAGATTACGAAGATGACTTTAAAACCGCGCTGCTGCGTGCACGTGGGATCATCAAAGACTGATCGCCGGCGAGCGCCCCGCTTGGCCGCGGGTTAGCGTAACGCAAATCAATGCAAAACGTCACGTATAGCGCGTGGCGTTTTTTTATGGCCAAAACATGGTTTGCTGGTGATGAGTACGTCTCGGTAGCCCTTTCTACTTTGATGTAAGTAAAGTGATAATAAAAAGTTGCGTTATGTGGGGAGCGGCTGCGTTATACTGGGCGCGAATTTGTGGAGTATTAGCGCAGGTATCGATTCAGGTGGAGCCCAGCCGAACGAGGGAAGCATCTGCGCCTAGCCAGCCGGTGGCGAAGCAAGCGAGGGAGAGCGGGAATGCAGCCAGATCCGCAGCAAAAATCGACCATTCCGGTCAAGAATGTCAACACGGATATTAACACCTCGGAGAGTCCTTCTGGGTTGAAGTATTTTGACCCGAGTCAGCGCCTGTATGTTCGCGCGGTTAGCGGAACTTATCAGCGTCTACGCCGTTACGGTGGTTGGGTATTGATGCTGCTGTTTTTCTTGCTGCCGTGGGTACCTTATCAAGGGCGACAAGCGATTTTGCTGGATGTAGAGCAGCAACAGTTTCACTTTTTTGCCACCACCTTGTTTCCACAAGATCTCACCTTGCTGGCTTGGTTACTGATCATTGCCGCTTTTGCCCTGTTTTTTATTACCACCTTTTTAGGCCGCGTCTGGTGCGGGTATTTGTGCCCGCAAACGGTGTGGACGTTCATTTTTATCTGGTTTGAAGAGCGTTTTGAAGGCACGGCCAACCAGCGTCGAGCATTGGATAAAGCCCCGCGTAGCGCCAATAAAATTCTGCGTAAAACCGCCACGCATCTGTGCTGGCTGGGGTTTTCCCTGCTGACGGCATTGGCGTTTGTCAGCTACTTTGTGCCAGCGAAAGCGCTGTATAGCGAATTTTTCCGCGCTGCCTCTGGCGGCTGGACAGTCTTTTGGGTGCTGTTTTTTACCGCCTGCACTTACGCCAATGCCGGCTGGATGCGTTCTATCATGTGTACGCACATGTGCCCGTACGCCCGTTTTCAATCGGCGATGTTCGATCGCGATACCTTTATCGTGGCCTACGACAGCGCGCGCGGTGAGCCGCGTGGGCCGCGGCGGCGCAAAGTTGATCCGGCGAGCTTAGGCTTAGGCGCCTGTATCGATTGCGATCTGTGTGTGCAGGTGTGTCCAACCGGCATCGATATTCGCCAAGGCTTGCAGTATGAGTGCATCAACTGCGGGGCGTGTATCGATGCCTGCGATCAAACCATGCAGCAGATGGGCT
Source organism: Plesiomonas sp. ZOR0011 (assembly GCF_000800945.1). Classification (NCBI taxonomy): domain Bacteria; kingdom Pseudomonadati; phylum Pseudomonadota; class Gammaproteobacteria; order Enterobacterales; family Enterobacteriaceae; genus Plesiomonas; species Plesiomonas sp. ZOR0011. The sequence goes on along the minus strand of NZ_JRKB01000025.1, from coordinate 47,800 downwards.
ATGCACCGGGACTAATCAGCTATACCACCGAGCATAAACTGGCTGGCCACAAAACCCGCTTATTGCGACCGAAACTGTTGGGCTATGGTTTGGTATTGGTGGTGATGATCGGGCTCTTTAGTGCCAATTTACTGCGCTTACAACCGGCCAATTTAGAGGTGCTGCGCGATCGTAATCAGCTGTATCGTATTAACAACGAAGGCGCGATTGAAAATACCTTTATCCTCAAGCTGCAAAATAAAACCCAGCAACCGGTGACATACCAGTTAGCGGTACAAGGGCTACCGACTGATGTGCAGTGGTTGGGCCCACAGCAAGTGCAAGTGGCGCCAGGCGAGGTAGATACCATCCCGCTGACCTTGGCCGTACCTGAAGGCGCGGCGTTATCTGCCGTGCAGCCGATCCGCTTTAGTGCTACTGCCGTCACCGGCAACGGCGCCGCAGTGAGTGCGGAGAGCCGCTTTTTTAGCGCGCGTTAATTTGGGTACTCAATAGCACTTAACTGGTGTTAAGTGCCGCGCCTTATAGCAGGGCTGCGCGGGATAGGTGCAATTGGCAATTGATCAATGAATGTTGCCGCCTGCGCTGTGCCGGCTGATTCTGCTATGCTGTGCTCTACTTGATGATGATGGTACAGGCCGACCATGACTGAGCACAGCAGCGCATTTGCTTTTCAAACACTCTCTCCCGATCTGATTATGGACGCCCTAGAGGCGGTCGGGATCCGTGTCGATTCCGGTTTGTTGGCCCTTAACAGCTATGAAAACCGCGTGTACCAGTTACTGGATGAAGACCGGCGCCGGTACGTGGTGAAATTTTACCGCCCACAGCGCTGGAGTGCGGCGCAGATCCGCGAAGAGCATGAGTTTGCCTGTGAGCTGGCCGCCGCCGAGATCCCCGTGGTAGCGCCACTGACCCTGCAAGGCGATACCCTGCATCAGCACGAAGGCTTCTGGTTTGCGGTGTTCCCGAGTGTCGGTGGACGCCAGTATGAAGTGGACAATCTGGAGCAGCTGGAGTGGGTGGGGCGCTTTATGGGCCGTCTGCACCAGCAGGGGCAAAAGCAGCTGTTTAGCGCCCGGCCGACGCTGGGGCTGGATGAATACCTGTATCAGCCGCGCGCCTTTTTACAACAATCCGATTTTATTCCGGCCGAATTACGTCCGGTGTTCTTTGCCGATCTGAATATGCTGATCAACGAAATCGAGCAGCACTGGTATAGCGATTGGCAGCCGTTGCGCCTGCACGGTGATTGTCATCCGGGCAATATTTTGTGGCGCGATGGCCCGCTGTTTGTCGATTTAGATGATGCGCGCAATGGCCCAGCGGTGCAGGATTTATGGATGTTGCTTAACGGTGAGCGGCATGAGCGTTTGATGCAGCTGGATATTCTGCTGGAAAGTTATGGCGAATTTTGTGATTTTACTGCGCGGGAATTGCAACTGATCGAGCCTTTGCGTGGTCTGAGGATGGTGCATTACATGGCGTGGCTGGCTCGGCGCTGGGAAGACCCAGCATTTCCGCGCAGCTTTCCCTGGTTTGCTGAGCCGCGTTATTGGGAGCAGCAGATCTTGGCCTGTAAAGAGCAGATCGCCGCGTTGCGCGAACCGCCATTGCAATTGATGCCAATGTATTAAGGCGCGTTTCTTGCGCGCTTCAACCGGCATCGTTTGGGTTTAGAGAGAGGCGTGGGTGGCACCCGTGTGGGTCTGCCTAGCACCATCAGCGTGTTTTTATTGTTTATTTTAAAGGATGTGGAAATGAAGAAGATTTGGCTGACGTTAGCGGGATTGTTGCTGGCGACTCAAGTGGCTGCCGCCGAGTTTACTGAGGGTAAACAGTATGTTGCTTTGGAGCGTCCGGCAACTGCCAGACCGGAAGCCATTGAGTTTTTCTCCTTCTATTGCCCAGCGTGTTTTGCGTTTGAAAATACGTTCCATATTCCGCAGATGATCCGCTCTGAAATGCCGACAGATGGCCAGTTCAAGCAATACCACGTCGATTTTCTGGGCCCATTGGGTAAAGACCTGAGCCAAGCGTGGGCGGTGGCCAATGTGTTGGGTGTGGAGCAGAAAGTGGCACCGGTGCTGTTTGAAGGGATCCAGAAAACCCGTAGCATCAAAACGCCAGCCGATATCCGCGCCGCGTTTGAAAAAATCGGTGTGAAGGGTGATGAGTATGATGCCGCGCTGAGCAGCTTCATGGTGAGCTCGTTTGTCGCGCAGCAAGCTAAAGCAGCGCAGGACTTCCAAGTGGAAGGCGTGCCATCTATCTACATTAACGGCAAATTCCGCATCGAACCTCGCGGTTTTGACGCGAAAAACAATGATCAATTTGTGCAGCAGTACGGTGCGTTAGTTAAATTCCTGCTGCAACAAAAGTAAGTTTGAGCGTCTGGTTGCCGTGGTAACCGAGCACAATCGTAACGCGCGTCCAGCATTCGTGGTGGGCGCGTTTTTCTTTACATAACTTTTCTTATCTCGCCCTTGCTGGCGCCAGTCCGCCCCCGTAAAGTACTTTCCGTGATTCATATCCTTCGTTGTGGGAGTGTAAATAATGAAGATGAAAGTAGGGATGCTGGTGGCAACGTTATTATTGGCGGCTCCCGCATTCAGCCCAGCACTGCAGGCCGCGGAATTCACCGATGGCAAGCAGTACACCACCTTTGATAAACCGGCCACCGCCAAGCCACAAGCACTAGAGTTTTTCTCGTTTTATTGTCCGCATTGTTACGCGTTTGAGTATGACTATGGCCTACCGGCTAAGATCGAATCAGCGCTGCCAAAAGACGGTGAATTTATCCAATATCACGTCGATTTTTTAGGGCCGTTAGGGCCGGATTTGACCCGTGCGTGGGCGGTGGCGATGGCGCTAGGGGTGGAAAAGCAGATCCAACCGGTGCTGTTTAACGGGATCCAGAAAACCCGCACCATCAACAGCGTGGCCGATATCCGCAATGCCTTTTTGCAAATCGGGGTGAGTGCACAAGAGTATGACTCGGCACTGAACAGTTTCATGGTTAACGCGCTGGTCGCCAAGCAACAGCAAGCGGCGCAAGCCTATGAGCTGCGCGGTGTGCCGACCGTGATCATTGATGGCAAATACCAGATTAACATGGGCGGTTTGCCGGCCGATTCTACCGAGCAGTTTATCCAAAGCTATGATGGCGTAGTGAAATTCCTGCTGCAACAGCCGCGCGCCTAAACAGCGCTATATAAAAACCGCTAGGTAAAACCGCGATGTAAACGCAAGGGTGTTGGTCAGTGACCCGCGCGGAGGGTGAGAGGCATGGTCTGTGTCTCACCCTCGAGCTGTTTTTGGCGCTGTTGTGCGCAGTCTATGTTCGCCCTCAGATCAATGAGGGAAACACTGGCGTTTGCAGCAATTCCCGTAGGCGTGCATCGTGTGGGCTATTGGCTGGCCACAGGGCGTGCAGGGTAAAGGCTTGCGGCGGGAAATCGGCTTGCACGCGCCACTGCGCCGGTAGCTGGCTTGCCGCCAGCTGATCGGGGATAAAGGCACAGCCCGGCTGATGATGCAGATGCTGCAAGGTTTGCAGCAACGACTCACTTTGTAGCCGTGGTGGGTGATCCGGCGCAAACCACACCGCTTGTTGCTGGATGAACGCGTTGCCCCAGTCGATGCGGCAATATTGCTCTGGGCGCAGCCGTACTCCGCTCGGCAGGTTAGTGCCCAATTGTAACCGGATTTCACCGCAGTCGAGGGCGTTAATCTCTTCGCTGCGCGGCAGATCGAGGCTGAAGGCCAAATCACACTCTTGTTCGGCTAACTGACGGCTCACGGAGCGGGAGCTGCTGATCAGGGTGCGCAGTGGCTGCTGTGGGTGTTGTTCGCTGAGCCGGCCAAGCCAGTCGGTCAATCCCGCTTCCCACAGGCAGGCCGGCGCACTGAGGCGCAGCGGCTGGCCTTGCTGCGGCGATTCGGTCACTTCCTGCCGAGCCTGTTGCCAGGTTTGCAGCAGGGTGCGGGCATACGGCACCAAGCGCTCGCCTGCCGCGGTAAGCTGGATGTTATGGCGATGACGATTGAATAACACCACCCCCAACTGACTCTCTAGCTGGCGGATCCGAAAGCTCACGGCGGACTGGGTCAGGTACAGGGATTCAGCGGCTTTACCGAAGTGCCGGGTTTTACTCACGGCAATAAAGGTTTTCAGTAATTCGGTATCCACGTCCCATCTCCAAAAAAACTCATCATAACGATAAAAATATTTTGTTTTACAGCGGCGTCAAGCCTCACTAATACTCCGCGCCATAAACCACACGACCATGATACTTTAGGAGCGTGTCTCATTATGGCGGAAAGCTTTGTAACAACACGTCGCTTCTTCGATAATAAGCATTATCCGCGTGGTTTCGCCCGTCATGGCGATTTCACCATCAAGGAAGCACAGATTCTCGAGCGTCTGGGTGCCGCTTTCGATGAGCTGGACTCTGGCAAGCGCCAGCCGGCCACGGAAGAAGAGCAGCTGTTCGTGGCGGTATGCCACGGCGAGCGTTCAGCAGCAACGGAAAATGAAAAGGTTTGGATCAAGTACCGTGACAATACGCGGCGTCCGAAGCGTTTTCATACCCTGTCTGGCGGTAAGCCGCAGGCCGATGCCGCGGAAGACTACACCGACAGCGATGAGTAAAACAACCGGCGCCTGATGGCGCCGTTTTTTTTGCCGTACATTGGCGCACTTACTCTGGCTCTGGCGTCGATTGGCCACTGGCGACGCGGCCAAGGTGCTGTAAGACGCGATCCATGGCGCGATAGCCGAGGGCTTCGGCCAGATGCTGGCGCTGCAAATGCGGCTCGGCGGCCAAATCAGCCAGTGTGCGCGCCACTTTCAAGATCCGGTGATAGGCACGCACCGACAATCCGAGTCGACACAAGGTTTGCTCTAAAAACAGCGCATCTTGGCTGTTTAGATGGCAATCTTGCTCCACTTCACGGCTACCCAGTTCGGCATTGAGTTTACCACGCCGCGCCAGTTGCCGCTCGCGACAGCGCAGGATGCGCTCTCGAACCTCGGCACTGCTCTCGCCGCGCTGCGGCGTCCCACTCAAACTGCCTTGCGGCAGCAGTGGCACTTCAATCGATAAATCAAACCTGTCTAAAAACGGGCCGGATAAACGGCTTAAATAGCGCAGCACTTGCTGAGGTGAACTGCGGTTATGCGTGCCTTGGTAGTGGCCGCTTGGGCTGGGGTTCATGGCTGCGATCAGCTGAAAACGAGCCGGAAAACGCACTTTGGCTTGGGCGCGCGAGATAATGATCTCCCCCGATTCCAACGGCTCGCGCAGCGCATCGAGTACCTTGCGATCAAACTCCGGTAACTCATCCAAAAACAAAATCCCGTTATGGGCTAGCGAGATCTCACCCGGGCGCGGCAGGCTACCGCCACCGACCAAGGCCGCTTGCGAGGCGCTGTGGTGCGGGGCGCGAAACGGGCGCTGTTTCCAGTTACCGGCATGAATGTCTTGGTGCACTAACGAGCCAATCGCGGCGGTTTCCAGCGCTTGCGCGTCACTGAGCGGCGGTAACAAGTCACGCAGTCGGCTAGCGAGCATGGTTTTGCCGGTGCCCGGCGGGCCAAGTAGCAGCAAATTGTGTTGGCCGGCGGCGGCAATCTCCAGCGCCCGTTTGGCTTGCTGTTGGCCTATGATGTCCTGCAAATCGGCGCTGGATGGCGTTAGCGCCGTATGCGCTGCGAGTGGCGTTTGATGCGCTAGCGGCTGTTTGCCGTTTAAGTGCGCGCAGACTTGCGCCAGATTTTCCGCCACCAACGGGGCGGCATTGCCCACTAATCCCGCTTGAGTGGCATTGGCGGCCGGTAAAATCAGCTGCCGATCAGCGCTATGGGCGGCCATCACCGCCGGGATCACGCCGGTAACGGCGCGCAATTCACCTGAGAGCGCTAACTCGCCGGTAAATTCATAGCGAGCCAGCGCACGGTCATCAATTTGCCCTGAGGCGGCCAGAATACCGAGGGCGATCGGCAAGTCGAAACGGCCACCTTCCTTGGGTAGATCGGCGGGTGCCAAGTTAACGGTAATGCGCCGAGCGGGAAATTCCAGCCCGCTATTGAGTAGCGCACTGCGCACCCGATCGCGCGCCTCTTTGACCGACGTTTCGGCCAGACCAACCAGTGTCAGCCCCGGTAAACCGGCGCTGATATGCACTTCGATGGTAACTGCCGGTGCCTGCACGCCGATGCTGGCGCGGCAGTGAATAATGGCCAGTGACATAGCGGTGGAGTATTCCTTGTGATGAGCGCCTACGAGGGCAAAAAAAGAGCTTCATTTTTACCCTTAAAAATCAGTTTGTTATTCAGGCGCTTTTTAGATGCGCGAAGATTTTCGCAAAAATAAGTTGTCAAAAACTGAACAGCTGTGATACCTCTTTAATTGTGCAAAGCATGACCGGGCTCTCATTGCCGGAGGCGTGGTCAGCTAACAAACACAACAACTAAACACTATAAATCCGGGAAAGAATTCGACTTATGCAGTCTATCCGTGCCGTGCTAACCCTAATTATCGTCAACGTGGTGATTATTATCTCACCGCGCGGGGTCGCACTTGGTAAACGGCAGACTGACTAACAGACAGGCAAGCCGGAAAAGGAGAAGCCCCCGCACCGAAAGGTCCGGGGGCTTTTTCGTACAGGAATACCGGCAGACACATTCACAAGGAGTACAGAGCATGAGTGACACGCCAAGCATCCGTACCCGCCATGAGCAGATGAGGTAAAGCCATGACGGGATCGCAGCGAACGGGAGCCCAATGGGTGGTAGAGGCCTTGCGAGCGCAAGGGGTGGAGACAGTGTTCGGTTATCCGGGCGGTGCGATTATGCCGGTGTATGACGCCCTGTATGATGGTGGCGTCGAACACCTGCTGTGCCGTCATGAGCAAGGGGCGGCGATGGCGGCGATCGGTTATGCCCGTGCGAGCGGTCGCGTTGGGGTCTGTATCGCCACGTCTGGCCCGGGTGCCACCAATTTGATCACCGGTTTGGCCGATGCGTTGCTGGATTCGGTGCCGGTGGTGGCGATCACCGGTCAAGTGGCCAGCCCACTGATTGGCACCGATGCCTTTCAGGAAGTGGATGTGCTCGGTCTTTCTTTGGCTTGTACCAAGCACAGCTTTTTAGTGCGTCGTCCTGAGGAGCTGACCTCGGTACTGGCCGAAGCCTTCCGTGTGGCCAGCAGTGGCCGTCCGGGGCCGGTGTTGGTCGATATTCCCAAAGATATTCAACTGATGGCTATTCGTCCGCAGCCGTTGGCGGTGGCCGATGCGCCGCAGCCTAGTTGCCCGTCATCGGCACTGGCGCAGGCCCAGCAGTTGCTGCAAGCCGCGCAGCGCCCGATGCTGTATGTCGGTGGTGGCGTAGCCTTGGCCGGCGCGAGCGCGCAGCTGAATGCCTTACTGCGCCACAGCGCCATGCCGTCGGTGGCGACTCTGAAAGGCTTGGGCGCGGTCGATCCGCACCATCCCTACTACTTAGGCATGCTTGGCATGCACGGCAGTAAAGCGGCCAATCTGGCGGTGCAGCAGTGCGATTTGCTGCTGGTGGTCGGGGCACGTTTTGATGACCGGGTGACCGGCAAGTTGGACACCTTTGCCCCTGACGCTAAGGTGATCCATCTGGATATCGACAGCGCCGAGTTTGGCAAATTGCGCCGTCCCGATGTGGCATTACACGGCGATCTGCGTACGTTACTGCCTGCCCTCAGTGCTGCACTGGCTGCGCCGCTTAGCATCGCGCCGTGGTTGGCGCAGATTGATGCGCTCAACGCCGAGCACGCGTGGGATTATGCCGCGGCGGCGCACGGTGAGCGCATTGATGCTCCGGCGCTGCTGCGTACGCTGTCACAGCGCCGTCCACGCACCAGTGTGGTGACCACCGATGTGGGTCAACACCAGATGTGGGTTGCTCAACATATGCAGTTTACTTCTCCGCACGATCTGCTGACCTCTGCCGGTCTGGGCACGATGGGCTTTGGGTTACCGGCAGCGGTGGGCGCGCAGATGGCGCGGCCACAAGATTGCGTGATCTGCGTTTCCGGCGATGGCTCGTTCATGATGAACGTGCAAGAGCTCGGCACTCTTAAGCGCCGGCGTCTGCCGGTAAAAATCGTACTGCTGGATAACCAGCGTCTGGGCATGGTACGGCAGTGGCAATCGCTGTTTTTTGCTGGCCGTTTTAGTGAAACCGATTTATCGGATAACCCCGATTTCCTGACGTTGGCATCGGCGTTTGGCATCCCTGGTCAGCAAATCTGGCGCCAAGATCAAGTGGACGATGCGCTGGAAACCATGCTGGCAAGCCCAGGCCCTTATCTGCTGCACGTACGGATTAACGAACAGGACAACGTCTGGCCACTGGTTCCACCGGGCGCCGGAAATGACACTATGCTGGAGGCGCTGTGATGACATCCCCAATGAGCCATACCCTGACAAGCCACAGTGCGATGCACACCTTGGTGGTCGATGCGCGTTTTTGTCCGGAAGTGGCCGAGCGTGTATTACGTGTAACACGGCATCGCGGTTTTCAGGTCTGGGCCATGAATATGGTGCTGGCAGACGCCGCGGATCGTGTCAATATTGAGCTTACGGTCTGCAGTGAGCGGCCGGTGGAGCAGTTATCCGCCCAGCTGGGTAAATTGATTGATGTCGCCAGTGTCTGTCTGCGGGCTGTACAGTCTGACAGTAACGGTATGTTGGCCGCCCCCCACCCGATGATCCGTGCCTGAAGCACGGCCAAGCGACAAGGATGAAATGATGAGCAAGAAAGCAGATTTTATTTGGTTTAACGGTGAGATGGTGCCTTGGGCTGAGGCCAAAGTACACGTATTGTCCCACGCCATGCACTATGGCACGTCGGTGTTTGAGGGGATCCGCTGTTACAACACGCCAAAAGGCCCGGTGGTCTTCCGTCACCGTGAGCACATGCAGCGCCTGCTGGACTCCGCCAAAATTTACCGTTTCCCGATCCCTTATTCGTTAGAGCAACTGATGGAGGCATGCCGCGCCACCTTGCGCGACAACCATCTGGAGAGCGCCTACATTCGTCCGCTGGCCTTTATCGGTGATGTGGGATTAGGGGTCAATCCACCACCGGGCTATCAGTGTGACTTGATCATCGCTGCTTTCCCGTGGGGAGCCTATCTGGGTGAAGAAGCGCTGCAGCAAGGGGTGGATGCGATGGTGTCGTCGTGGAATCGCGCCGCACCCAACACCATTCCGACCGCGGCCAAAGCTGGCGGTAACTATCTGTCTTCCTTGCTGGTGGGCAGCGAAGCGCGCCGTCACGGCTACGCCGAAGGCATTGCGCTGGATGTGCGCGGCTATGTTTCGGAAGGGGCGGGTGAGAACCTGTTTGTGATTAAAAACAACGTGATTTATACCCCACCATCGACTTGCGCCTCACTGCCGGGGATCACTCGCGATGCGATCACCACCTTGGCGCGCGATCTGGGCTACGAAGTACGCGAAGAAGTGATTGCCCGCGAAGCGCTGTATCTGGCCGATGAAGTGTTTATGACCGGCACCGCCGCGGAAATCACTCCGGTGCGCAGTATTGATGGTATCGAAGTCGGTATTGGCCGCCGCGGCCCTGTGACCGAGCGTTTGCAACAGGCGTTCTTCGGGCTGTTCAGTGGCGAAACCGAAGACAAGTGGGGTTGGTTGGATCCGGTGAATCCGTAAGTTTGACTACTTGTACACGCAGATCGGCACGAGTAACAGCATCAGCTTTGCGGCGGCCTGATGGCCGTCGTGATACTGCAGTCGATGCAGGATACAGTGCCGTCGATACCGTTTTTCTACGGCGCGCGCGAAGCGCCGCCGTCTCAACACAGGGATGATTTTCATGGCGAAGTACCGCTCCGCAACCACCACGCATGGCCGTAATATGGCGGGCGCGCGCGCACTGTGGCGTGCCACCGGCATGCAAGAAAGTGATTTTGGTAAGCCGATTATTGCGGTGGTGAACTCCTTTACCCAGTTTGTGCCAGGCCATGTGCACCTGCGTGATTTAGGCGCGTTGGTTGCTGGTGAAATTGAAGCCGCGGGCGGGGTCGCCAAAGAGTTCAACACCATCGCGGTGGATGATGGGATCGCCATGGGCCACGGCGGCATGTTGTATTCCCTGCCCTCGCGAGAGTTAATTGCCGACTCAGTCGAGTACATGGTGAACGCCCACTGCGCCGATGCCATGGTGTGTATCTCCAACTGCGACAAAATCACCCCCGGAATGCTGATGGCTGCGCTGCGTCTCAATATCCCGGTGATCTTTGTCTCCGGCGGCCCGATGGAAGCCGGTAAAACTAAACTCTCGGATCAAATCATCAAGCTGGATCTGGTTGATGCCATGATCCAAGGCGCCGATCCCAAGGTCTCCGATGAACAAAGCCAACAGGTCGAACGCTCGGCCTGTCCAACCTGCGGCTCTTGCTCGGGGATGTTTACCGCCAACTCCATGAACTGCCTGACCGAAGCGTTAGGCTTGAGCTTGCCGGGTAACGGTTCACTGTTGGCGACCCACGCCGATCGCCGTGAGCTGTTCGTGCAAGCAGGCCAGCGCATTGTGAGTTTGACCAAGCAATATTACGAACAGGACGATGCGCGCGTGCTGCCACGCAGCATTGCCAGTAAGGCGGCGTTTGAAAACGCCATGGTGCTGGATATCGCCATGGGCGGCTCTACCAACACCGTATTGCACCTGTTAGCGGCGGCGCAGGAAGCGGAGGTCGATTTTTGTATGGATGATATCGACCGCTTATCACGCCAAGTGCCGCACCTGTGTAAAGTCGCGCCAAGCACCCAGAAATATCACATGGAAGACGTCCACCGCGCGGGTGGCGTGATGGGGATTCTCGGTGAGCTTGACCGTGCCGGTCTGCTCAACCGCGAAGTGCGCAATGTGCTACAACTGAATTTAACCGATACGCTGGCGCGTTACGACATCATGCAAACGGACGATCCGGCGGTGCGCGAGATGTTCCGCGCTGGCCCAGCCGGTATTCGCACCACGCGCGCCTTTTCCCAAGCCTGCCGCTGGCCAACACTGGATGACGATCGTGAGCAGGGCTGTATCCGCCGCCGCGAACATGCGTACAGCCAAGATGGCGGGTTGGCGGTGTTGTCCGGCAATCTGGCGCAAAACGGCTGCATCGTTAAAACCGCTGGGGTAGAGGCGGAGAATTTACTGTTCCGTGGTCCAGCGCGGGTATTTGAAAGCCAAGATAGCGCGGTGGAGGCGATTTTGGGCGGTCAGATCAACGCCGGTGATGTGGTGCTGATCCGCTACGAAGGGCCAAAGGGCGGACCGGGGATGCAAGAGATGCTGTACCCAACCAGTTACCTCAAATCGATGGGATTGGGCAAAGCGTGTGCCCTGATCACCGATGGCCGTTTTTCGGGCGGCACATCCGGGTTGTCGATTGGTCATGTGTCGCCAGAAGCGGCCAGCGGTGGGGTGATTGCGCTGGTGGAAGAAGGCGATCTGATTGCCATTGATATCCCGCAGCGCAGCATCGTGCTGGAGGTGGATGAGGCAACGTTGGCCGCCCGAGCTGCGGCCATGCAGGCGCGCGGTAAGCAGGCGTGGAAGCCGGTCGATCGCCAGCGGCCAGTATCGCTGGCACTACGCGCCTACGCCAGTTTGGCTACCAGTGCCGATCGCGGCGCAGTGCGCGATCGCAGCAAGCTAGAGGAGTAACCCATGTCGCAAGCGGATTTTCTCAGCGCGCAGCCACAAGCGTTAGAGTACCTACGCGCGGTGGTGCAAGCGCCGGTGTATGAGGTTGCGCAGGTCACCCCGTTACAGACGATGGATAAGCTCTCGGCGCGTCTCGGTAACTGTGTGTTGGTCAAACGCGAAGATCGCCAGCCGGTGCACAGCTTTAAGCTGCGTGGGGCGCACGCCATGATTGCTACGTTGTCGCCAGCACAAAAAGCCGCTGGGGTGGTCGCCGCTTCGGCCGGTAACCATGCTCAAGGGGTAGCGCTGTCGGCCAGTCGCCAAGGCTTGAAAGCCTTGATTGTGATGCCGCGGACTACCCCAGATATCAAGGTAGAGGCGGTGCGCGGCTTTGGCGCGCAAGTGTTGTTGCATGGCGATAACTTCGATGAAGCCAAGGCCAAGGCGATTGCCTTGGCGCACGAACAAGGGCTGACCTTTATCCCGCCGTTTGACCATCCGGTGGTGATCGCCGGGCAAGGTACGTTGGCGCTGGAATTATTACAGCAAGACGTGCATCTGGATCGGGTGTTTGTGCCGGTCGGTGGTGGCGGTTTGGCGGCGGGTGTGGCGGTGGTGATCAAGCAGTTGATGCCGCAAGTCAAAGTGATCGGCGTTGAATCGGAAGACGCTGCCTGTTTGCAGGCGGCATTAGAAGCCGGTGCGCCGGTGGATCTGGCGCGAGTTGGTATGTTTGCCGATGGCGTGGCGGTGAAGCGCATCGGCGACGAAACCTTCCGTCTGTGTCAGCACTATCTGGATGACGTGGTGACGGTGGATAACGATGCCATCTGCGCGGCGATGAAAGATTTGTTTGACGATGTGCGTGCGGTTTCTGAGCCTTCTGGCGCCTTATCGCTGGCTGGGCTGAAAAAATATGTCCAGCTACACGGCATCCAAGGTGAGCGGTTGGCGCATGTGTTGTCTGGCGCCAACCTCAATTTCCATGGTCTGCGTTATGTTTCCGAGCGCTGTGAGCTGGGCGAGCAACGCGAAGCCTTGCTGGCAGTGACTATCCCTGAGCGCAAAGGCAGCTTCCTGCAATTTTGTCAGTTGCTGGGCGGGCGTTCGGTCACCGAGTTTAACTACCGCTATGCCGATCCGGACAACGCCAGCATTTTGGTTGGGGTGCGTTTGACCCGCGGTATCAGTGAGCGGCAAGAGATTGTCAGCGAGCTGCGTGCGGGGGGCTATGACACCCTTGATTTGTCCGATGACGAGCTGGCTAAACTGCACGTGCGTTACATGGTGGGCGGCCGTCCGGCGCAGGCCTTGAGTGAGCGGCTGTACAGCGTGGAGTTTCCTGAGTGTCCGGGGGCGTTACTGCGCTTTTTGCAGATGCTAGGCACCCGATGGAATATCACCTTATTCCACTACCGTAACCACGGTGCCGATTACGGTCGGGTACTGGCCGCCTTTGCCTTGCCGCCAGATGAGCAGTCAGCCTTTGACCGTCATCTGCAAGAGCTGGGTTATGTGGCCCACGATGAGACCGATAACCCGGCGTTTCGTTATTTTCTGGCCCGTTAACGGCGTTATTGCGCACTTAACCACCAAAATTGCCACTCAGAGCCATCCCTATTAGGGATGGCTTTTATTTTTGCTGTGGTGCGGTTGGGGTTTTCTTATGAGTAGTGGTACGCGAAGTTGATGGGGTTTATGGTGTGCTGACCGTATCCCAAAACGCAGCTAATAGCGGTTCATGTAAGCGTTTTTTCTGCGCGCAGACCCCCAGATCAAACGGCACAAAATCCAGCGATTCCACTTCCAATTTGGCCACCCGATCACGTACCGGACTGTTTTCCACCACCACGGTGGGAATGGCAGCCACCCCGCAACCGAGCGCCACCATCGACACTATGGCTTCATGGCCGGCGACGGTCGCATATATGTGCGGATGTGTGACATGTCGGCGGCGCAGCCACTGCTCGATACGCCGCCGCGCTGGGCCGTGCTCCGGCAAGATAAACGGCACCTGTGCCCACGGCACCGGCTGTTGTAAGACTTGTTGGCGCACCTGACAGGCCATGGCCGGGATCACCAGCGCCAGCGGAATTTCGCCCAGCGAGACAAACGCCGCCGAGGCCGGTAGCGGCTCGGGCCGGGCGGCGATTGCCAAATCTGCCGCATCTTGCAACACGCGCCCCACCGCATCGGCCGCATCGCCGGTGCTGAGTTTGATCTCCACTTTCGGGTAACGTAGGCGAAAACGGTCCAAAATGGCCGGCAAGTGGCTGTAGGCGGCGGTCACCGAGCAAAACAGACGCAGCTCCCCTTGCAGATCATCGGCTTGTGGGCGCAACTGATGTTGTAGCTGCTGCCAATTGAGCAAAGTCTGCTCGGCAAAGTGGCGCAGCTGACGACCTGCATCGGTCAGGGTGACGCTGCGGTTATCGCGCACAAACAATGGCTGCCCCGCTTCCTCTTCTAAGCGCTGAATTTGGCGCGATAAGGTGGAGGGGCTGACATGGCAAGCTTGGGCGCTGCGGCCAAAATGGCAGCTGTCGGCCAGATGCAAAAACAGTTTTAAATCACGCAGTTCCATCTGCCACTCTCCATAGGATTAGCGCTGTAGGCCGCGCAGGGAGCGCGGGTATTGGCCGCATCCATTACGTTGCAAATAATGCAATACCATATTCGGAATATATCAATTTAAGCAACGACAATCTTCGCCTAGTATCAGATTAACGCCACCGATTGCTTACGCACGGTTTACATCGTTAACCCTGCGGCAACAGCCATCGGCGCCGGTCACAGTGGCCGGAGAATGGAATTGATGCTTACCCGAAAGCCTTAGCGCGGCGCTGCTTGCCGACCTACATGCAGTGCCACGGACCTGAATCACGGAGAGTTTGTCATGGCTAACTATTTTAATACCTTGAATTTACGCCAGCAGCTGGCGCAACTGGGCAAGTGCCGCTTTATGGCGCGCGATGAGTTTGCTGCCGGAGCCGAGTACCTCAAAGGCAAGAAAGTGGTGATTGTTGGCTGTGGCGCCCAAGGTCTGAATCAGGGCCTGAACATGCGCGATTCGGGTTTAGAGGTGGCGTATGCGCTGCGTGATGAAGCGATTGCGGAGCGTCGCGCGTCGTGGAAAAAAGCCACCGACAACGGTTTTGTGGTCGGCACCTATGCAGAGCTGATCCCGCAAGCCGATCTGGTGGTGAACCTGACCCCAGATAAGCAGCACTCCGCGGTGGTGCAAGCGGTAATGCCATTGATGAAGCAAGGTGCAGCCTTAGGTTACTCGCACGGCTTTAACATCGTGGAAGTGGGCGAGCAGATCCGTAAAGACATCACCGTGGTGATGGTGGCGCCGAAGTGCCCGGGCACTGAAGTGCGCGAAGAGTACAAACGCGGTTTTGGTGTGCCGACCCTGATTGCGGTGCACCCAGAAAACGATCCACAGCGCGAAGGCTTGGCGATTGCCAAAGCGTGGGCGGTGGCGACCGGCGGCGATCGCGCCGGGGTGCTGGAGTCCTCTTTTGTCGCCGAAGTGAAGTCGGATTTGATGGGCGAGCAGACCATTTTGTGCGGCATGCTGCAGGCCGGTTCGTTATTGTGCTATGACCAGCTGGTGGCGGAAGGTACCGATCCGGCTTATGCCGGTAAGTTGGTCCAGTTCGGTTGGGAAACTATTACCGAAGCGCTCAAGCAAGGCGGCATCACCTTGATGCTGGATCGTCTGTCGAATCCAGCCAAACTGCGCGCCTTCGCGCTGTCTGAGCAGATTAAGCAGATTTTGCGTCCGCTGTTTGAAAAACACATGGATGACATCATCAGTGGTGAGTTCTCTGCCGGCATGATGGCCGATTGGGCCGAAGATGATGTCAAACTGCTGACCTGGCGCGCCGAAACCGGTGACAGTGCATTTGAAAATGCACCGGTCTATAGCGGTAAGATTGAAGAGCAAACCTACTTTGACCAAGGCACCGTGATGGTGGCGATGGTTAAAGCCGGGGTGGAATTGGCGTTTGAGACCATGGTGGCGTCCGGTATTTATCCTGAGTCGGCATACTATGAATCACTGCACGAGTTGCCGTTGATTGCCAACACCATTGCCCGTAAGCGTCTGTATGAGATGAATGTGGTGATCTCCGATACCGCAGAATACGGTAACTACCTGTTTGCCAATGCCGCAGTGCCATTGCTGCGCGATCAGTTGATGCCAACTTTGCAACCAGGCGATCTGGGTCAGCCGGTGCCTGCTGCTGGGGTGGATAACGCCGCGCTGCGCGCGGTCAATGAAGCGATCCGCAACCACCCGATTGAGGTGATTGGTCAGACTCTGCGCGGTTATATGACCGACATGAAGAAAATCAGCGTGGCCGGTTAATCGGCACCCTGCGCCATAACGTTTTCCGCTAAATCACATTAAGCAAACTGTTGCCCGGCTTTGGCCGGGCTTTTTTATACCCGTTCTACTTGCCGCTTACCGGCAATGCCACGTGGTTTGGGTTTGTGCCGCTGATGAGGTGTGTTACCGGTTGCGGCCCCTTTTTTTCGTGATCGAACCCGCTTCTTGCGGTCAAGTGATTGCCGCCGCGCAGGCTTGGCGCTATGCTCGGGAGGTTAAATTCTCAGGGCGGGGTGTAAGTCCCCACCGGCGGTATCTGTCTTATGCCAGCGGCATAACGGCAGCAGCCCGCGAGCGCCTGCCATACCTTGGTAGGGTCAGCAGATCCGGTGAGAAGCCGGGGCCGACGGTTATAGTCCGGATAGAAGAGAGTGACGACACGCAACTACACTGCCAATGGCAGCTGGTTGTTATTGTCTGGTGATCGGCCAATCGGCTGCGCTTACTGGTCTGTATTTGGCTTTTGCTGTCAACTCGTGATGGCGAGAGGTGAAATACCGTGGTGAGCGGGCGGTAGAACGCGGGCGCCGTTTGGCGGTGCGCGCAGGGTCGATAACCTGTAACTCCCTCTTGTTGTGCCCTGATTCTGGTAATCCATAGTATTTGCATGAAGGACGTTTTTTACCATGAATCAGTCACTGCTTAGTGCTTTTGGCTCCCCGATTGAACGCGTTGAACAAGGTTTAGCAGCACTGCGTGCTGGCCGCGGCGTGTTGGTGCTGGATGATGAAGATCGCGAGAACGAAGGCGATCTGATTTTTGCCGCCGAAACTATTACACCAGAGCAAATGGCGCTCACGATTCGTCATGGCAGCGGCATTGTGTGTCTGTGTATCACCGAAGCGCGTCGCCGTCAGCTGGAGCTGCCGATGATGGTGGAAGTGAACTCCAGCCAGAATCAAACCGCCTTTACCGTGACCATTGAAGCGGCGTACGGTGTCACCACCGGCGTTTCAGCGCAAGATCGCGTGACCACGATTCGCGCGGCGATTGCTGATGATGCGCGTCCGTCAGATATTCATCGCCCAGGACACGTGTTTCCACTGCGCGCCCAAGATGGCGGCGTGTTGGCACGTCGCGGTCATACGGAGGCGACTATCGATCTGATGCGTCTGGCCGGCTTTAAGCCGTATGGCGTTTTGTGTGAGCTGACCAACGATGATGGCAGCATGGCGCGCACGCCTGAGGTAATTGAATTTGCCCGCCAGCATCAGATGCCGGTACTGACCATCGAAGATCTGGTGGCTTACCGCGAAGCGTATCCATTTGCGGAGTAATGCTTGAGGTTTGGGCTTAACTGTTTTGAGTCATCGCCTCGATAAAGGCCGGCATGTTGCCGGCCTTGTGCTGTTTGGTTCACCGGAGTCAGATGCGATTAGGCCGCATCATTGGCAGTTGGCATAAAGCGCTGAATATCCACCTCATCAATTTGCTCCGGGCGCATGTAACGGCGTGCGTACTCGTACCAAATCCCGCTACTGAGGAACAGGGCAAACAGCTGCGGATCCAGATGCTGACCTTGCACCATGTTAGCCATGATACCGAGTGACTCACTCAAGGTTTTCCCTTTCTTATACGGTCTATCCACCGCGGTTAAGGCTTCAAACACATCGGCAATCGCCATCATGCGCGCGGTCAGGCTCATTTGCTCGCCGGTCAGGCGGCACGGATAGCCTTTACCATCCATGCGCTCATGGTGTCCGCCGGCAATTTCCGGTACATGCGACATGTTGCGCGGGAAAGGCAGGGTTTTCAGCATTACGATGGTTTGCACGATGTGCTCATTGATCTTGTAGCGCTCCTCATCGGTCAGCGTGCCACGGCGAACACTGAGGTTATACAGCTCGCCACGGTTATACAGGTAATGCGGCGCCTGCATATTAAAGCCATAGCCTTGTGGTAGCTGATCGCGTGCTTCGCGTGGGAACAGATGATCATCGCGGTCGGCCAGTAACGGCTCCCAAACCGGCAGTGTTGGCGCTGGGGTGCGGTTTTTGCGTTGCAACTCTTCGTGGGATACGCCAATTCGGTCATCCAGCGTGCGCAGCCAGCGGCGCTCGGCAATCTGTTGCAGGCGCTGTAAATGTTCATCTGACATAAACTCACCACCAATATTGCAGGTAGCGATAAAGCGAAAATCTTCATCCAATTGCACGATAGCGCTTTGGTACTGCTGCTCGATGGATGATGGGTCGAGGCCCTGTAATTGCTGCTCCAATGCGTGGATTTTGGCATCACGCTTCAGCACTTCAATGCGCATTCGGATCTCGTGCAGCCGATCGTAGATGGTCTCCAGCTTCGTGGCTTTATCCACCACAAATTCCGGTGTGGTGACTTTGCCGCAGTCATGCAGCCAACTGGCGATGTGCAGCTCTTCACGCTCATCGGCACTTAAGCTGAACTCGGCAAACGGTCCGGTTTTGGCTTCGACCGCCGCCTCAGCCAGCATTTCGGTCAGCTCTGGGACGCGCTGGCAGTGACCGCCGGTGTAGGCGCTCTTGGCATCAATGGCTCCGGCCATCAGCTGGATAAAGGCATCCAACAGGTTTTTTTGCTCTTGTAACAGACGCTGGGTTTCCACCGTCACCGACAGGTTACCGGCTAAGGCTTCCACCAGTTTGAGTTTAGCCGGTTCGATATGTTGCTCGGCACTGAACGGGTTGACCAGTACCAGTAAACCAATCAGTTGATCATTGCGATTGCGCATCGCGACCAGCACCGACTCCAACGGCCCAAGGGCTTGACTGAGCGCCAGCAGCTCCGGCGTGCTATCGGCTGAAATCTGATGCTGGTGCAGCATCGCGCCTTGTAAGGCTTGTTGCAGCAAGGCGCTGGTGGTGTGGTTCAGGTGAATTGGCGGCAAGGCGCTGGCATCTAGCCGCTCTTCGCGCCATTGCCACAGAGCGGGAGTCAAGGTGGTGCAATCACGGTCGGGCAGGTAAATCACTCCGCCGGCCATGCCGACCAGATGGGTGGTTTCTTGCATTAAGCCGGCCAGCAAGGTAGTGAAGTCGCGCTCGGCGGCCAACGAGTTACCAATGCGCAAGAATTGCTGGATGGTGCTGCGCATCTTGTTCATGGTTTGTGCCAGCTCATCGATTTCCAGCACGATGGAGTTCACCGGCTTTTGGGTATCGAAGCTAAAGCGGCGAATTTGCTCGGCATTTTGTCGCAGCTGATTCAGTGGCTTTGCAATGCGGTAGGCAATCCACCACGTGATTGGCACCGAGGCCAGCAGAACCAGACAGGCAATCAGCGTGGATTGATTGCGCGTTTCGATCGCGCTGGCCAGCATCACATCGGCGGGGGTGGCAATGGCTAAACGGAACACTCCATGCGCGTTGTTGATTGGCAATAACGAGCCGAACCACGGTTGCTCGCGGTAGGTGAAGGTCAGATGCTGCTCTTGCTCACGCGGTAGATCTTGGCTCAGGCTCAAGAGCTCGGATAACGGTGGATTGGGGAAGGTCTCGACCGAGGCCATGCTGATTTGGCGCTCCGCATTCATGCGGATCACTTCCCGTGGGTCAAGGCTGGCGATGATAGTGTCTTGCGGGCTAATCAGCGCCATTTTACTGCCCGCTGGCAGCTTTTGGGCGCGCAATAAATCACTGAAGGTGCGCAGTGAAATATCGATCCCAATCACCGCGTGCTGATTTTTGGCGCGTCGGCTGAGGGTGGTACCGATTTCCCGTGATGAGGCAAACACATACATCGGTGACATGATTTGCTGATCCGTGTTCACGCTGGCTTGATACCAACCTCGCTCACGTGGATCGTACAGGTACTCGGGTTTATCGTCGTTACGCAGCAAATTGAGCTGGTCATCAAAATAGAGAAAGTTACGCCGAACTTGGCTCGGGTCTTGTTCATTGTGATCGATGCTTTGCACCAGCCAATCGGCATTGTGCGGGGCTTGCCAGTTGGTGCGATTAAGCGGAGTTAGGCGGCGCATCAGCAGCATATCGCCATCGGCATAACCGGCGTATACCGAGTTGGCGTAGGGGCTACTGCGTAAAATTTCGCGCAGGCGTGGCAGCGAGTCAAAACGCTGCTCTAGGGTCTGGTAGGTGGTGATCGGCATGGTGGTCAGCAGATTGACCGCAATCCCCATGGTTTGTGTACTCAGATCCAGCTCGGCGGCGGCATTATTCCCAATGTAGCCGTATTGGGTACGGGCATTGTCGATATTGAGCTGGTTAGCGCGCCAGTAATTAAAGCCAATCAGCAGTGCGCCGACTAAGAACATCAGCAAGCTGAACAGGATCGCAATCTGAATTTGCAGCGGGAAGCGCCGGTTACGCCAGAACGAGGTCATAGTTATCCGCCCTGATAATGATGCATCTGGTGGTCATGATAGCGGGTCGGCTTGCGGCAAGGTTGCTTGCGATGCCGGTCTTATTAAAAGAAATGTAGTCATAAATGGCCACTTGCGCCGCTTCTTTTTTAGCTGGCGCCGCGGGTGGCGAGCAGATAATAGCAAGTTATGAACGAATAATACTGAGGAGTATGTCAATGGCAGCCCAATGGCTGCCATGAGGAAGGGGATTTGGCTAGATTGTGGACGGTTTAACGGCTTACAGCAGGGCCAAACTAAATCCCATCACCGCCATACCACACAGAACGCCGTGGCTCGGGTTGGCTTCTGGTGCCAGATCTTTGGCCAGTGGCATCAGCTCATCCACGGATAATGCCACCATGATCCCCGCCACTGCCGCCATAATCAGCGCCATCAACACTGGCGAGATGATCGGGCCCAGCACTAAGGCGGCCAGCAAACCACCGGCAATTTCAGCAATCCCAGATAAACCGGCCCAGAAAATTGCTTGGCGTTTAGAGCCGGTTGCGGCGTAGACCGGTGCGGCCACCGCCAGA
This sequence comes from Plesiomonas sp. ZOR0011, assembly GCF_000800945.1. Classification (NCBI taxonomy): domain Bacteria; kingdom Pseudomonadati; phylum Pseudomonadota; class Gammaproteobacteria; order Enterobacterales; family Enterobacteriaceae; genus Plesiomonas; species Plesiomonas sp. ZOR0011. The sequence continues at coordinate 26,819 of NZ_JRKB01000025.1, read as the reverse complement.
CCTTCTGGAATATTGTGAATCGCCACGGCCAGCGCGATCCCTAATCCGAGCTCCAAGTTGCTGCTGGCGGTGATGTAGGTGGCAATGCCTTCAGGGAAGTTGTGCAAGCTAATGCCAAGCGTCAGCAGCATGGCGGTGCGGCGCAGTTTTTTATCGGACATCACGCCTTGCTTGGCTGATGACAGCATCAAGTCATGGGCATGGTCGTGTGGCAACATACGGTCTAAGGCAAAGTAACCGAGCAGACCGGCAATAAAGGCCGCGTAACCGGCCAGCGCCGACACGCCAGGCGTGGTTAGCGCCGCGGGAAGCATTTCCATCAGCGCAATCAGCAGCATGATCCCCGCGGCAAAACCCAAGGCAAAGCTTAATACGCGGTTCGAGGGTTTGCGACCAATCACCCCAGCCAGCGCACCGACAAACGTCGCGCCACCGGCCAGCAGTGTCAGTACCAAGGGGACTGTCTGGACGGAGGTAAACAGAGCGGGGAGAGTCAGTGTCGTCATCGGCGCGCCTCATGCTGCAATTGATACTTATTATCATTTATTGCAGTGTAGCGGGATTACTGTTGAAAAGACAACCGGTGTGAAGAATAAAACTGATAGTTAAAACCGATTAATCGGGGGAATGGCAAGGCCATAGCACCTCGATGAGGCGACACTGGATAGCAGCCTACGGCAAATCGAGCTGATTTACCGTATGGCTGCGCGCGATGACAACGGCACTGTAACCGTAACGCAGTGCGTGGCTCTGCGTTAGGATTGTGTTAGTCGCGTGGCTCGGCTGGGGTCTCGCCGGCTTGACGCGCTTCCAGCTCAGTCAGACGAGCTTCCAGTTGCATCAGCTTTTCGCGGGTGCGCAGCAACACTTGGGTCTGCACATCAAATTCTTCGCGGTTAACCACATCCAGCTTGGCCAGTTGGGCTTGCAGAATTTGGCGGATCTTTTTCTCGGCTTCCTCGCCGAAATCGCGGATCCCCTTGGGCATAGATTCATGCACCTGACGGGCAATCTGCTCGATTTTTTTCGGATCAATCATCGTCATTCCTCCTGAGATAGACTTCTATTGTACGGTAACTGAGGCGCGATAGGTAATGACTGCGCACCATGGCAGTGATGATTCGCACGCTTTCGCAGGTTGCTTTGCGCAATCGCGCAAGATGGGGATTGAGTGTCGCGGCGGTGGGTATAGAAGGATAGGTCTGCGGGAGAGACGCGAAAAAACGACGGCCGAAAAAAAGCCACCTTCTTATGAAGATGGCTTTAACGCATGACTAACAGGCTGCGCTGTCAGACCGTGCATCTCTGATGCGTAGCAAGAAGTGATGAGTCAATCATCGACAACGCCCGTGGCCGCCGGCATAGACGGCCAGCGGGTGATTATTCCTGCGTACGGTTTTCGCGGTGGGCGGCACGCGCCTCATCCACACGCTGTAGCTTTTCCAGATCTTTATCTTCCACGAACACCGGCAGCGGTTTGTGCTGGCTCGCCAGGAAGGTGTAGATCACTGGCAGAACGAACAGGGTGAACAGGGTACCGATCGCCAGACCGGCGACGATTACGATCGCCATACTGAAACGTGCCGCGGCGCCAGGACCGGCCGCATACAGCAGAGGGATCAGACCCGCAATCATCGCCGCAGTGGTCATCAGGATTGGACGCATCCGCACTTCGGCGGCCGCCATCACCGCATCCATCCGGTTGCGGCCATGCATCAACTGCTCTTCTTTGGCCACTTCACAGATCAGAATACCGTGCTTGGTAATCAGACCGATCAAGGTGATAAGGCCAACCTGCGAGTAGATGTTCATGGTGGCAAAGCCCCATGCCAAGGCGACCAAGGCACCACACACTGCCAGCGGTACGGAAACCAGAATGACCAGCGGGTCACGCACGGATTCAAACTGGATAGACAGTACCAAGAAGATCACCGCCAGTGCCAGACCAAAGGTGCCCATCAGTGCATTACCTTCGGTAACGAACTGGCGTGATTCACCCATAAAGTTATAGCTATAACCTTGTGGCATGCTTTCGCTGGCTTGTGCTTCGATCCAGTTTACGGCGTCACCCATGGTCACACCCGGAGCCAGAACCGCACTCAAGGTGGCGGAGTTCATCTGGTTAAAGTGTGGCAGTGATGGTGGCGCTGAGGTCACGGTGATTTTCACCAAGTTGCTCAGTGGTACCGACTCACCGTCAGAGGCTTTCACATACAGCTGATTCAGCAGATCCGGGTTCAGACGGTACTTACGCTCCATCTGTGGGATCACCTGATACGAACGGCCATACAGGTCGATACGGTTGATATAACCACCGGCCAACATAGTGGACAGGGCATTACCGATATCCTGCATGGTCACGCCATAGGCACCGGCTTTATCCTTATCGATCTTGATGTTCAGGTTTGCGGAGTTGTAGTTCAGATCCATAGAGGAATACACGAACATACCGTTATGCTGAATTTTGCCCAGCATATCCGACGCAATCTGGAACAGGCTTTCGAAGCTGTTCGGAGTGGTGATCACGAACTGGAATGGCAGACCGCTGGATGCACCCGGCAGGGATGGCATCTGGAACGCGGTAATCGACATTGCTGGTACGTCTTTCACCAACTTGGTCACTCGGTTAGCAATTTCTTGCTGGCTGGCCGAGCGATCACTCCACGGCACCAAGGTCGCCAGACCCAGCGCTTGGTTGCTGGTTGGGATCCCGGAGAACAGTTGCGAGTATTGCACCTCAGGCTGCTCGGACAGGATTTTGTTTACCGGCGCCATGCTTTGCTGGATGAAGTCCAGGTTGGCATTGGATGGCGCGGTACCCATCAGCATCACGACGCCGTTATCTTCGTTCGGTGCCAGTTCACTTGGGATGAACTTGAACAGCACCGGCAGCGAGATAAACACCAATACGGCAAACGCAATCACCACACTGCGGTGCTGCATGATAGCGCGCAGCGCATTCATGTAGCGGGTAGTCAGGTTTTCCAGCAGATGGTGAACGGTCTCCTCGAATTTGCTTGGCTTGTCATTGGCTTTCAGTACGTGCGCACACATCATCGGTGACAAGGTCAACGCAACGATACCCGACACAAATACTGCACCAGCCAATGTCAGGGCAAACTCTTTAAACAGAGAACCGGTCAAGCCACCCATCAGGGCAATTGGCGCATACACCGCACCCAGCGTCAGGGTCATCGAGATAACCGGCACCGCAATCTCACGGGTACCGATGATGGCGGCGCGGAACGGGGATTCGCCTTCCTTAATATGCCGGTCGACGTTTTCCAAGACCACGATGGCGTCATCCACCACCAGACCGATTGCCAGTACCATCGCCAGCAGCGTCATCAGGTTCAAGGTAAACCCGAACAGCTGCATCATCATGGCCACACCAATCAGTGACAGCGGGATGGTGACCACTGGGATCAGTACTGCACGCAGCGAACCCAAGAACAAGGTGATCACCACCAGTACGATCACACCGGCTTCCACGATGGTTTTCACCACTTCGTGGATAGAGTCGTTAATCGCAATGGTGGAGTCGTACATGACGCGCATCTTGATGGTGCTCGGCATGTTACGTTCCATATCCGGCAGCAGCTTCAGCACATCTTGCGCCACAGTGATCGGGTTGGCCGATGGTGCACCGTTAATCGCCAGTACTACCGCTTCTTTACCGTTGGCGCTCGCACGGTACAAGTCAGAGCTCTTATCCATGGTGACTTTCGCAATGTCCGACAGACGAATAACTTGTCCATCGTTGTTGCTGATCACCAGGTTTTGCATCGACTTAACGTCATTGACCTGCGTATCGGCGTTGCCGTTGTAATACACGAAGTAACCGTTGGACTGACCGGCGGCAGACTGGTAGTTGTTCGCCGACAGAACGCGGGCTAAATCACTACCGGTAATACCGAAGGCGGCCATCTTGGCTGGGTTTGGCCAGACACGCATGGCGTAATCCGAGCCCCCGTACAGGTCAACCTTGGCTACCCCGTTAACGGTGAACAGCATCGGTTTTACCACGCGGTTCAGGTAGTCGGTGATCTGACTGGAGTTGATGGCATCACTGGTAAAGCCGATATACAAAATACCGGTACTGGAGCCGGTGGAACTGGTAATGGTCGGATCCTGCGCCTCTTTTGGCATCTGGGATCGTACCGAGTTCACCTTGGCCAGAATATCGGCCATCGCCGCATCCGGATTGGTATTCAGCTTCATGTAAACGGTAATCACCGATGACCCCATCAAACTGCTGGAGGTCATGAAATCGATGTTATCCGCTTGCGCAATCGCCTGTTCCAACGGGGTGGTGATAAAACCTTGGATCAGGTCAGAACTGGCCCCGAAGTAGCTGGTGCTGACCGTGATCACGGTATTCGTCATTTCCGGATACTGACGCACCTGCATTTTTATGAGAGCTTGCAGGCCGAGCAGGGCGATCAGAAAACTGATCGACGCTGCCAGTACCGGCCTGCGGATAAATATGTCGGTAAAACGCATGCTTCCTTTTCTCCCGGATTAGAGCATCGGCGGCTGCGCTGGAACAACCAGCGGATCATCGTTCACAACATGCACTTTGCTGTCGTTACTCAGACGAACCTGACCGGTGGTCACCAGACGTTCACCGGCTTGCAACCCGTCCAGAATATGGACGCTGTCGCCGCGACGATCGCCCGCCTTCACAGTCAGCTGTGCGGCACGCAGTACGCCATCCTTTTCCTTCAGCACGTATACGGTTTCCCCGTACAGCGTGAAAGCAACCGCGGTCTGTGGGATCACGATCTGATCTTTCAGCGTTGGCAGAATGATTTTGGCTTGGGCAAACATACCGGAGCGCAGACGACCGTCGTTGTTCGGGATGTCAGCTTGTACTTCAATCAGACCACTTTGTGCGGTAACTGCCGGTTCAATGGCGGTGATTTGGCCGCTAAATGGCACTTTTGGATAGGCGTCCACGTAGATATCGATCGGCTGACCGGTATGGATACGGGAAATTTCGGTCTGCGGTACGGTGAAACGCAGTTTCATCACCGACACATCTTCCAGACGCACAATGTTGGTGCCTGGCTGCAGATATTGACCGAGGTTAACGTTACGGATCCCGACGATACCGCTGAACGGCGCGCGGATTTTGTAGTGAGCGATGGTCGCTTTCAGGCTGTCAATTTGAGCCAGCAGAGACTCATAGTTCGCTTTGGCCTCATCCAAGTTGGACTTCGACACGAACTTGGTCTTGGACAGCTCTAAATAACGCTGGTAAGTCGCGCGAACCGCAGGCAGCTTAGCTTGTGACGCCTGCAGGTTAGCCACTTCCACGCTGTCATCCAGCTGTACCAGAACCTGACCGGCTTGCACCTTGTCACCGGACTGGAAGTTAATCTGCTTGATCAGACCTGCTGTCTGGGTGGAGACGTTCACCCCTTGATTTGGATCGATAAAACCGATCGCTTCAATGGTTGGGGTCCAGTCGGTCGCTTTGACGTCAACCGCAGTCACCGGATAATCCGGCTCCGGACGATTGGCCAAAGCATTGGCAATCATGTGTTGTTTGAATATGTTAAAGCCAATGACGCTGCCCAGCAGCACGATCACCAGCAGTAACATCCCTGCGACCCATTTTTTCATCTTTTTTGATGCTCCGTATTAAAATACCGCTCAAGTTTGTTTTATTCGTTATCCGCTGCCGTCTGGCAGATAGACCGCCAGCTGGCCTGAATCGTGCGCTCTAGCATCGCGTCATCCAGCTCGATGCCTGTAGCGTGTAACCGCTTGAAGAGGGAATAGGCCGTTTCCAGGCTTAAGGTCGACAGCACCTGCCTCGGTAAATCGAGAATTTGCTGGCTGGCTATCCCCTCTTCCAATAAGGCAAACCAGACCGCGTAGCGTTGCAGCTGCTCTTCCCACGCCGGTTGAGAAAAACCGGGTACGTTATCATACTGCTGCTGATTGTTGATTTGGTCCGGATATTGGTTACAAAAATTCCAGATATTTAACCATAACTGCCGATAACGGGCGAACAGTGAGCCACTGGTCGCCACATTGGCGCAGATCTTTTCGGCAATCCGATCCCGGATGGTGTTGCACAGTTGCACCAGCAAGTCTTCTTTGTCTTTAAAGTGACAATAAATGGTGCCGGTGGCTATCCCCGCTTCACGGGCTACTTTGTGCATCGACAACCCTTGAAACCCATGGGTTGCCAGGACCACCTCGGTGGCTTGCAAAATCTGTTGTCGAGTATCCAGCATCATCCGCCAGCGTTATGATTTGTTACAGTTAAGGGAATCACTGAATGATCGTTCAGTGGCGATATTGTAAGCGTAATTTTGCGAGCTGCCAAACAAAACTGCATGCCTTGATATTGCAATTTGTGCGATCGCGGCATGCTGAATGTGGTCGTTAGTTATAGCCTTTTATCCTCATCGCTGTGGTTTTTTGTTAGAATCGCCGACCGACTAAGAATAAGTTGGACTACGTTTGCAGCAGTTACGCGGAGAGCCGGAAAATGCGTTTAAATCCCCGTCAGCAGGAAGCAGTTGAATTTGTCAGCGGACCCTGTCTGGTGCTGGCTGGCGCCGGCTCGGGAAAAACCCGCGTAATTACCAACAAAATTGCCCACCTGATCCGCGGCTGCGGTTATCAGGCGCGCCATATTGTGGCGGTGACCTTTACCAACAAGGCCGCGCGTGAGATGAAAGAGCGGGTAGCGCAGACACTCGGTCGCGGTGAAACCAAAGGCTTGTTGGTGTCCACCTTCCACTCTCTGGGCTTGGAAATCTTAAAGCGCGAATACAAGGCGCTGGGGCTGAAAGCCGGTTTTTCGCTGTTTGACGATCAAGACCAAATGGCGCTGCTCAAAGAGCTGACCGAAGACAGCCTCAAAGGCGATAAAGACCTCCTTAGCCAGTTGGTGCAAAAAATTTCCGGCTGGAAAAATGACATGATCTTGCCCGAGCAGGCCAAAGTGCGCGCCAAAGGTGAGCGCGATATCTTGTTTGCCCTGTGTTATGAGCAGTATGCACGCCAGCTACGCGCCTGCAATGTGCTGGATTTTGACGATCTGATTTTGCTGCCAACCTTATTATTGCGCACCCAAGAAGAGGTGCGAGAGCGTTGGCAAAATCGCATTCGCTATTTATTGGTGGATGAGTATCAAGATACCAACACCAGCCAGTACGAGCTGGTGAAATTGCTGGTCGGCGCGCGTGCCCGTTTCACCGTGGTAGGGGATGATGATCAGTCGATTTACTCATGGCGCGGTGCGCGTCCGCAGAATTTAACCTTACTGCGCCAAGATTTTCCGGCGTTGAAAGTGATCAAGCTAGAGCAGAACTACCGCTCCTCGCAGCGGATATTAAAATCGGCCAACATCCTGATTGCCAACAACCAGCATGAGTTTGAAAAGCAGCTGTTCTCGGAGCTCGGCCCCGGTGAGATGCTGCGTGTGCTGCAGGCTAACAATGAAGAGCATGAGGCAGAGCGCGTGGTGGGTGAGATCATCGCGCACCGTTTCTTGAACAAGACCCAATATAAAGATTACGCCATTTTGTACCGCGGTAATCACCAGTCGCGCACGCTGGAAAAGATGCTGATGCAAAACCGCATTCCGTACAAGATCTCGGGTGGTACCTCTTTCTTTGCCCGCGCCGAAATCAAAGACATCATGGCCTACTTGCGCCTGCTGATTAACCCGGATGATGACACCGCGTTCCTGCGCGTAGTGAATACCCCACGGCGTGAAATCGGCCCAGTGACTTTGGAAAAGCTCGGGACGTGGGCGCACAGTCGTGGCAATAGCCTGTTTGCCGCCAGCTTTGATTTAGGCCTCGAGCAGCATTTGCAGGGGCGTGGGCTGGAGGCTCTGCGGCAGTTTACGCGTTGGATCACCGAGATTGCCGATCGCGCCCAGCGTGGCGATCCGGTCGCCGCGCTGCGTGATTTAGTGCATGGCATCCATTATGAAAGCTGGCTCTACGAGACCTCTGCCAGCCCGAAAGCGGCCGAGATGCGTATGCGCAACGTCTCGACCCTGTTTGGTTGGGTAACCGAGATGCTGGAAGGGAAAGACGGCGAGGAGCCGATGACCATCAATCAGGTGGTGCAACGCCTCACCTTGCGCGACATGTTGGAGCGCGGCGAAGATGACGCTGAAGCCGATCAAGTGCAGTTAATGACGCTACACGCCTCGAAAGGACTGGAGTTTCCGCATGTCTTCTTAATTGGGATGGAAGAGGGGATCTTGCCACACCAGACCAGTTTGGATGAAGACAATGTGGAAGAAGAACGCCGTTTGGCGTATGTCGGGATCACTCGCGCCCAGAAGACCTTGACCTTTACCCTATGTAAAGAGCGCCGCCAGTACGGTGAGTTGCTGCGCCCAGAGCCGAGTCGCTTCTTGCACGAACTGCCACAAGATGACGTAGAGTGGGAAGTACGTAAAGCGCCAGTCAGCGCCGAACAGCGCCAGCAGCGTGGCCGCCAAGGGGTAGCCGGATTACGCGAGATGTTGGCGCAGGCAAAAAAACGGCCCGAGTGATCTTACTGGCCATGCGCTTAGTGTTTACGCATATAAGCGTCTACTCATGTAAGTGACTACAGAGATAAGTGCCTAATTATTTAGGCGCTTATAAATGCGGAAGACGCTCGCAACGGGCGTGCGCACTATGACATTGGAATGCCGGAACGCTGGATTATTCCACTCGGTGACGGGACGCCAACAGACGATGATCTTGCAGCAATTGCAAAAAGCGTAGCGCACGAACTTCCCCGCTGCTTTCTTGCTCGATATCCGCCAAGGCCTGTTGTAAGGCGGTACACATCGGCTGACTACAGACTTTACCCTTTTCCGGTAGTGCAACCAGCGGGTTGTAACGTCGGGCTAAATCGATCAGCACCTCATCCGGCACTCTCGCCAACGTTTCGCCAAAACGCACCAACCGCGCTACGCCGCGCGTAGCTTGCACTCGCGTGACACTCAGCTGATCGGGATTAAAGTGCACAAACAGGTAATTGGAAAATAGCGCTTCGGCCTCTTCCTGCCATTGACCTCGACGCTGTTTTTTTACCGTCAGCATCGGACAAAAATAGCGGATATTTTGCAACTCCAAATGTTGCGCCGCCCGACTTTGCTGTCCGCGTTTACAATAAAGAAGATACCAGGCGTCCATAGATAGTTTTGTGATGAAAATAATTAATGCAGTATGCCACAGAGTGGATAGCCGGTCAGTCTTTGGGTGTGATGTAACAGTCAGTTTAATTAACGAGTAGGCAGCACAAGGTACCGTTCGTGCAAAATACCGCCGGTGAATCGTCAGTTAGAGCTAGAGTCATTTAGCGCAAACAATCATGAAGAGACATATAAAGGAGGCACCGAGGCCTCCTTTTATCTATTTGCCTATTTGCGCGGTATTTTTCTTTATATGCTGATTAGCAGTATCGCATAGCTTATAACCCGCTGGTCATGTATTCGATCGCGGCTTTGATTTCATCATCACTACAATCGGTACAGGTTCCGCGTGCCGGCATCTGATTTAAACCGGCGATAGCATGTTTTTGCAGGGTATCGATACCTTGCTTCAGACGTGGCGCCCACTGCGCAGCATCGCGAAACTTAGGTGCGCCTAAGGCTCCGCTGCCATGACAAGCGATACAGGCGCCGTTATACACCTGCTCACCGGTACGCGGCCCACTGGGTTTAGCAGTGGCTGCAGCATCAGCCAGATACACCCCGCCGACCGGTTTGATGCGTTCGCTAATCGCATCATCCGACATATCGGCTGCGGCAGCCCAGCAGGATATGCCTAGCAGCAAGGTGGCCAGCAGAGTTAACGCCGCCTGGCGAGGCTTAGCGCAGATAGATTTGGCACGCACAAAGACAGTGTTCACAGATTTTCTCCCTAAATAACCAGCGGCATCCTTTTATCCTGCTTTCATGCTTAATCGGTCTGAGCAGGGCTGTGAACCGCAGCGGTTGAATATTTACCACTCGGTTGTGTTGCCAGATTATAAGCTAATCGTAAATAAATTGAAGCAATTGCGCGGGGTTCTTTTTTGCAAGGCCGCTAGCGTGCGACAGCTTGTACAGCCCGGCCTCACAGAATTTACAAACATACTGTTATCTTTTTGACGGCGGATTTGGCCTTCCATAGGCATTGCTTTATAATCTGCACTCCAAATTCTGCGGGCTATCCGCCGGTTTGCAACAGGGAAGTGGGAGGCGTATCTTGACGTCTCAGCCGGATCACAGGTTTTCTTCCCCCTATACTCTTCCCGTATTGCATGCTGCCGCAGCAATGCCTTTATATTTAGCAGCGCTTTAGGAGCTGAAACCTAAGGGCGGTAGCGTATAAAAACTATGATTCAGTTAGTTTTTCATCAAAAAAATAATTGGGTAAATCATGAAGATCCTTATCACCGGAGGGGCGGGCTTTATTGGCTCTGCGGTAGTTAGACATATCATTAAAAACACGAATGATAGTGTTGTTAATGTAGATAAACTCACTTATGCAGGTAACTTAGAATCATTACATGATGTTAATGCTAGTGAGCGCTATGCATTTGAGCATGTTGATATTTGTGATAAAGACTCAATTAACCATGTATTCACTAAGCATCAACCTGATGTTGTAATGCATTTGGCAGCAGAATCTCATGTGGATCGCTCTATTGATGGCCCTGCAGCTTTTATTGAAACTAACATTATTGGCACATACACGCTTCTCGAAGCTGCACGCCTCTACTGGAACAGATTAGACTACGAGCGTAAGGCTAAGTTTCGTTTCCATCATATCTCAACAGATGAAGTATATGGCGATCTAGAAGGCATGGATGACCTCTTTACCGAAGAGACCTCTTATGCGCCATCGTCTCCGTATTCGGCATCGAAGGCATCCAGTGACCACTTGGTACGCGCTTGGCTGCGCACTTATGGCTTGCCCACTATAGTCACCAATTGCTCAAACAACTACGGTCCATATCATTTTCCAGAAAAGCTCATTCCACTAATGATTTTGAATGCACTGGAAGGCAAAGCTTTACCTGTATATGGCGATGGTATGCAGATTCGCGATTGGCTGTTTGTCGAAGACCACGCTCGAGCACTGTATAAAGTGGTGACTGAAGGTAAGGTTGGTGAAACCTACAATATTGGCGGTCACAACGAAAAAGCTAATATTGAAGTGGTGAACACGCTCTGTGTATTACTTGACGAGTTAGTGCACAATAAGCCCGCAGGCATTGCCCATTATGCTGATCTCATTACTTATGTCAAAGATCGCCCAGGGCATGACGTGCGCTATGCAATTGATGCTTCGAAAATCGAGCGAGATCTGGGGTGGAAACCAGAGGAGACATTTGAATCGGGTATTCGCAAAACTGTGGAATGGTATTTAAATAATCGTGAGTGGTGGGGCAGAGTATTAGATGGCTCATACAGCCGTGAGCGTTTGGGTGTTGGTCAATAAAACAGAAATAGGTTGGTTATTTAATGAAAGGCATAATTTTAGCGGGGGGCTCAGGTACTCGTTTGTTCCCTATAACTCGTGGCGTATCAAAACAGCTGCTTCCCATTTACGATAAACCGATGATTTACTATCCGCTTTCGACATTAATGTTGGCGGGTATTCGTGACATTTTGATTATTACTACTCCTGAAGATAACGAAAATTTTAAACGCTTATTGGGTGATGGTCGTGATTTTGGTATTCATCTGCAATACGCAATTCAGCCGAGTCCTGATGGACTAGCGCAAGCTTTTCTAATTGGTGAAGAGTTTATAGGTGAAGAATCAGTATGTTTAGTTCTTGGTGATAATATATTCTGGGGGCAGGGATTTTCACCTAAGCTGCTTAAGGCTGCTAGAAAAACAGAAGGTGCCACGGTCTTTGGTTATGAAGTTAAAGATCCTGAGCGCTTTGGTGTTGTCTCATTTGATGAAAATATGCGAGCTGTTTCAATTGAAGAGAAACCTGTTCAACCTAAATCTAATTTCGCTGTGACTGGTCTGTATTTTTATGATAACCGAGTCGTGGAACTAGCTAAACAGGTGAAGCCATCGAATCGCGGTGAACTGGAAATTACGACGTTAAATGAAATGTATCTAAACGATGGCTCTTTGACCGTGGAACTGTTGGGACGCGGATTTGCCTGGTTGGATACAGGGACTCACGATAGTCTGCTTGATGCCGCTACTTTTGTTGAAACGATTGAGAAAAGACAAGGATTTAAAATAGCCTGCTTGGAGGAAATTGCATGGCGTAATAAGTGGCTTAGCGATCAGGACCTCTCTGATGTGGGATCTTCTATGTCGAAAAATAGCTATGGACAGTATTTATTATCATTGCTGAAGGGTGAATGATGAGCCTAGTTAAGCTTATCAAATTTAAATCGCTAGGTGATGGCCGCGGCGAACTTATTGCTTTGGAAGCAAATAAAGACATTCCTTTTGACGTAAAACGTGTCTATTACGTTTATGGCACACATCCAGAAGCGGTCAGAGGGTTGCATGCTCACCGAGAACTCAAACAAGTTGCAATTGCTATACATGGCTCCTGTCGTTTCATTTTGGATGATGGTACAACTCGAGAGGATGTAGTGCTTAATAAGCCAGACCAAGGATTATTGATCGATTCTTGTTTGTGGCGGGAGATGCACGATTTTAGTCACGATTGTGTATTGGTGGTTCTAGCGAGCCAACACTATATGGAATCTGATTATATTAGAAATTATGATGATTTTGTGAAGGAAGTAAAATGACAACTATCCATCCTACCGCAATTATATCTAATAAAGCTGAAATCGGTGAAAACGTTTCTGTGGGTGCCTTTACTATTATCCACGACAACGTGGTGATTAAGGCAAATTCAGTGATCGAGTCTTATTGTGAATTGGGGGTTGCGAACCACTTATCACAGGGTGATAAATTGGTTATTGGTGAAAATTCACTCATTCGTTCTCGAAGTACCTTCTATGAAGGTTCTACATTTGGTCCGCGTTTGGTGACCGGCCATAATGTGACAGTAAGAGAGAAAACGATAGCTGGCGAAAATTTCCAACTAGGTACACTTAGCGATATTCAGGGGCATTGTACGATTGGTGACTTTGTTAGAACACACAGCAATGTACACATTGGTCAGAAGAGTCAGATTGGTAATTTCGTATGGCTTTTCCCATATGTAGTTTTAACTAATGACCCTCATCCACCAAGTGATGTTATGCTAGGTGTTACTATTGCAGACTTTGCTGTTATCGCAACGATGTCTGTTGTTTTGCCTGGTACTGTTATTGAGGAGGGGGTGTTTGTTGGTGCTCATTCTTCTATTGGTGGCAAGACAGAAAAAAATATGCTTTATGCTGGTTCTCCAGCTAAAAAAATTGGTCCAGCAGCAAAAATCAGACTGAAAGATAGAACAAGAAGATCTGCTTATCCCTGGAGAAAACATTTCCACCGTGGTTATCCTGAAAATGTGGTAGCAGGATGGGTTTTAGAGGAGTCTGAGAATGTATGATATTGAGGATCTTGAAATTGGAATGAGTGCATCCTATTCACAAACGATAACAGATGCGGATATAAAACAATTTGCTGGCTTATCAGGGGATCGTAACCCCGTTCATCTAGATGAAAACTATGCGAATCAGTCTAGATTTAAAAAGCGTATTGCTCATGGAATGATAAGCTCAAGTTTTTTTTCTGCTCTATTCGGGACGAAATTGCCTGGAGAAGGCTGTGTCTATGTATCACAATCTTTAAAATTCAGAAAACCAGTATATATTGATGATACTGTTGTCGCGACAGTTGTCGTCAATAGTATTGATAAAGAAAAAAGAAGAGTTTATTTCGATACTTATTGTAAAGTTGGTAAACAAAAAGTTATTATTGGCCAAGCTGAAATATATATTCCTGAGAAAATATGATGATTCCTTTTTTAGATTTAAAACAGATTAATAACCAATATCAGAAAGAGTTGAAAGAAGCTTGTGCACGAGTCATCGATTCTGGCTGGTATATTCAGGGGAAAGAGCTAGAAAACTTTGAAAAAATGTTTGCTGAGTATTGCGGCGTTCAACATGCCGTAGGCGTTGCAAATGGTCTCGATGCGCTGATTTTAGTTTTACGGGCTTGGAAAGAGCTTGGAAAATTGCAGGATGGTGACGAAGTCATTGTCCAAGCGAATACATATATTGCCTCTGTTCTGGCTATTACCAACAATAATTTGGTGCCAGTTCTGGTTGATCCGGACGAAAATACCTTCAACCTTTCTGTGGAGACTTTAGAACAGTATATCACTCCTAAAACTAAAGCGATTTTACCTGTGCACCTTTACGGACAAATCTCAGATATGAAAGGGATTATGGCGGTTGCAGAAAAATACAACTTACTGGTTTTGGAAGATAGTGCTCAGGCTCATGGCGCAGAGTTAGAGGGTAAAAGGACGGGGAATTGGGGACACGCTGCTGGATTTAGCTTCTATCCGGGTAAAAATTTGGGCGCGCTTGGTGATGCAGGTATGGTTACAACCAATGATGCTGAACTTTACCAAGTTCTGAAAGCCTTGAGTAATTATGGTTCCCACAAAAAATATCATAATGAGTATCAGGGTACTAACAGTCGTTTAGATGAAATTCAGGCTGCAATGTTGTCTGTAAAACTTAAGTATCTACCTAGAGAAACGCAAGTCAGACAGGACATAGCAAGCAAATATCTCATGAATATTGATAATCCTCTTGTGACCCTACCGCAGAATAAAGCGGTTGCAGAACATGTGTGGCATTTATTTGTGATAAAAACACAACACCGTGATGCGTTAATCAGGCACTTAGCGGATGCAGGTATTGCGACATTGGTTCATTATCCGATCCCACCACATAGGCAGAGTGCATATAAAGAGTTTAATCATTTGTCACTACCTATTACCGAGAAGATTCATCAACAAGTATTGAGCTTACCCATAAGTCCAGTGATGACCAGCGATGAGATTGAGTCTGTGATTGGGGCCGTCAATCGTTTTCAGGTAAATTAATATGGCCAAGGTCCTGCTTTCTTTCTCCTCACATTTATTTGTGAATGGCGAGTTCAAACTAATTAGTTACTACGAAGGTCTGATAAAAGCACTGGAAAAGAGTGGCAATCAAGTAATGGTTGTTAATTGTGCTGAGTTTTTACTTAAATCTTGGAATAGTAATAATCAAGAATCTGGTTTTATAGATTCGGATAAATTGAAGGATGATGTTAAAGTCTTTAGTCCAGATTTGGTTATTAGTTTTAACAATACGAAGCTCTCGTTTATTGAGGAGCAGTTTGATTGTCCTATTGTAATTTGGGAGGCTGATTCGTTTACATTCTATAATGATAAAGAAAAGATCCTTGCTAATCCTGAGAGGTATCACTTTTTCTGTTTGTCTAGTAATGCAAGGGAGCAAATAAAATCTAATGGAATCTCAGAAAATCAGATTCATATGATAAATTCTGGTACTGCGGTGGAAGCGGAGTTACTAGAAAAATTCCATAATGTCAGTTTTATTGGCAGTAATTTTAAAGGACCGCATGGTCTGAACAAACTATTACTAGACCATAATACACTAGACGTTAAACGGGCGGTACAATATCTATCGGAAAATTTTTATTCTGATCCAGAGGGATATCTGAAGGAGAGGGGGCTAAGTTTTATTCTTGATTATCTTAAGCCTCAGGATTTTGGTGCGATTAGTAGCGCACAAAACCGTATTTGTACGTTGAGTTTAATGTCTGATTTAGGTTTGGCTCTTTTTGGAACCAGTAGTTGGTTGGACACGGTTGAGGCATGCCCGAACTTGGCGATGGCATTCCATCCACAGGCTGTTTATAGCCTTCGCCATAACCAAGATATTTACAATCACAGTCACCTTTGCTTAAGTGTTTCTCATGCGCAGGCTGTTGATGGTTTCCCTTGGCGAATCATGGATATTATGGCATCAAGTGGGTGTTTAATATCGAGTTATAATTCTGGTATTGAAAGATTCACTAAGGGGTACGTTGATATTCCAATGTTTCACTCATCAGCAGAAGCGTATGATATAGCAAGAAAATTACTAAAGGATGATGTTCATCGAGCAGAAATTATTGCTGGTTCACAAGCCTGTATTCAAGCCAAAGGTCGTTGGGAACATCGTTTTCAGGAAATTGAAGATGCTTTGGGGATTTGTTTAATTAATCCTGAGTCTCACGGTTCAGCTGTGATGCTCAGTCGAAAAAATTACTTGAAATCCTATTATCGGCTGTATGCTAACATGATTTTTATTACGGCAAGTATGTTTCCTAAAGCTACACGCAGGCCATTGTATTTTTTTGCGACCAAGCTTGGTTTCAATATTGATTATAATTTGGTTAAGTCAGTCATGGAAAAAAAATAGGCGATGTTTAAGCTTTTTTTTGAATTTGTAGAAAAATACGGCTCTGCTTTCAAGTTCAGAATAGTTTTGGTACTGCTGTCAGCAGTAGTTTCTGCATCACTTGAAGTTATGGGTGTAGCGTTACTGTATCCTCTTGTCACTATTTCTATGAACCCTGATATCGTCATGAGTAATGGGTACATAAAGCTGGTATATGATATGCTAGGGTTCAGTGATACACGGTATTTTGTCGTCTTTATCGCTTTCTGCGTCGGCATGTCCTTTATTATTAAGAACATTTACATGCTATTTCAGCAGAAGTTTCAGTTTGATATGGTCAGGGACTGGCGTAATGATATCTGTAAAAAACTGATGTCAGGGTATATTCATGCGCCAATGACGTATCATCTGACTAAGAATTCAGCAAATGTTATTAACAACCTGACGGCGGTGGTTAGTCGGGTGGTAAACTCATACCTGATTCAGTGTGTGATGTTTATTTCCAATGCGATGGTATGTTTTTCGCTGCTTTTTATTCTTATGATTAAATATTCCGGAATATCACTGATTACTGCATTGGTTGTTGGAGGGCTACTTTGGCTTCAGATGAAGGTGATAAGACGTGTCACTTACGAAGTTAACTCAAAATATGTAAAAGCTAATCAGGAAAATATCGCTATTCTGACCATGTCATTAGCTGGTATCAAAGATACTAAATTGATTGGAAAAGAAAGAGTATTTCTTGATAAGTATGATAAATCAAATCATAAAGTGAGTGAAATAGACAAAACCAATATGCTCATACAATATATCCCCATATATTTGAGTGAAGCCATATTGATGTTTGGAATTATTATCTTTATATGCTATATCCTGATGACATCTTCTGATCCAGCAGAAGGTATTGCTAGCATTACACTGCTCGCAGCGATTGCAATTCGTTTGGCTCCGATGATGAACCGCCTCTTGTACTGTTACTCTCAGATAAAATCATCCGGTAATGCGGTGGAAACCATTATCGAGGAGTTTCAGTCACTGGAAGGGAACGACGATAAAGCTGATAATAAAGTTTTATTTAACGATAGTATAGATTTTAGTAACATTCATTTCTCATATCTGGGTAAAGACGGAAAAGGGATTCATGATTTAAACGTAAAAGTTAATAAAGGCGAATTCATTGGCGTTGTCGGAACATCAGGAGCTGGAAAAACCACTTTTGCTGATGTGTTATCTGGTTTGCTGCCGATCAACTCGGGTCAGATCCTTATTGATGGAAAGCCGATATCTCTACAGGAATATAAAGGCATTCGTAACAGCATCAGCTATGTTAGTCAGGCTCCTTTTATCCTCAATGGTTCATTTCGGGAAAATGTTGCTTTTGGCGTTACTCCATCAGAGGTGGATGATCGGGCTGTAATCGACGCACTACGAAAAGCCGGATTGTCTGATGTTCTGGAAGAGCGTGGCATGGATTTTGAGCTGGGTGAGAATGGCAAGAATCTTTCTGGGGGACAGCGGCAAAGAGTTGTTATTGCCAGAGCTCTGTATTTTAACCGTGACATCATTGTCCTAGATGAGGCCACATCAGCGCTGGATGCTGCTACAGAGCATGATATCTCTAATGTCATTGCATCTCTTAAAGGAGATCGGACGATAATCGTTATTGCTCATCGGCTATCTACCCTTAAGAATGCTGACAGGCTAATTATATTTGACAATGGTACGGCTATAGATACTGGACATTTTGATGATCTCGTATCACGTAACGATGGTTTCCGCAAGATGGTCGAGCTATCCAGGTATTGAAATAAATGATAAACAAATGGCCAAAAGTCGCGGTTTTGATTGGTAGCTACAATCACGAAGAGTTTATTATTCCTTGTCTGGAGTCGGTTCTGAATCAAACTTATCCTAACGTTGACATCTATTTAGCCGATGACTACTCACAAGACCGAACGAAGGAAGTCATTAGAAGCTACCTCCGCGACTACCCAAGTTTAAATGTTAAGGTGACTTTCAACCAAGCCAATAAAGGGATTGCAGATAATTACAATGCCCTTATTAAGAGTGCTCTGGAAGACCGGGAAGTAGAGTATGTCATCCCATTTGCTGGGGATGACCTAATGAGGAAAGATAAGATTGAGCTTCAGATCAATGCGCTACAAGCTCAACCGAAAGTGTGTCTTTGCTACTCTAATATGCGGTGGTTTAACAGTGTAACAGGGAAAACAATTATTAATCACTTCAACTTTATGTTTAAACCAGAACTGATTGTTGAAAAAATCATATCCGAGGCTGTTATACCTACACCTACCATTTGTATTAAAAGAGAGGCCCTGGAGCAGGTTTGTTATAATAATAAGCTCCGATATATAAACGATTATTTGTTTGCTGTTGAACTTGCTATCTTAGGGGGCGGTGTAGTTTATATTCCCGATAGTTTAGTTTTCTATAGGAAGCATGGTGCAAGTATCATGGATACTCGAACCTTTTCTGAGGAAAGGCGCCAAGCTTCTGATATCATTAAAAGAAAGTATGGATATGATAAGGCAGCCAGTAAATTCTCAAGAACTGCAGAATATGACGAAGTTCTGGAATATTTTTATAGAAGTGAGTACAAAGTATCATTTAAAAGAGCATTGGTTCTCTTTCCTACCTTTTTCTCTTCCAAAAAATGGTTTTTCAGACTCTTGAAATTGCTGTTTATCATAAAAAACAAACTAATTAAATCCATCATTGGAAAGTAAGGATAGTGAATCCAACTTAGTGATGGTGATTAATTGTCAGATACCAACCGATGACCTTATCGTGCATTTCTTACGATTTGGAGCAGTAGATTGTCCTTCGGGTAAGCCGTTTAAGATGAGTATGCTGAGCCAGATTATCGTGCTCTATGTGTTGAGTATATTTTTTGTTGACAACATAATGGGACTTTGTGGAATAAATCAGTGCAACAGGCATCTGTAGCTCTTTGCTATCCACTCGTTATCCGATGCGAATACTGTGTGGCATTCCTAAAAGCGTCATTCAATTTAGGGCTTTAACCATAGTCTCACCAACTAGGGTGTCATAGTTTTGTAAGCTTAAGTGATCCACAAAAAGTGTTTTAAGTTGGTACATTGCCGTTTCTGCCACTGATCGGCGGTGTTTTCTTCCGCACATCATAGCTACCGCTTAATCGTTGATTCGCTACCGCGTGGTTACGTTCACAGTACTTGTCTGACCAATATTGTGCTCCCTTTCGTGGAGGAATGAGGGGCCTGATGGCCGGTGAGTCTGACTTATCAGCCCTGGTAGCGCTTGTGCATCCGTTGTGCTATTAAGTGATAAATCAGCACAAATAACTTCATGTGTTGTACTGTCTACGGGCAGATGGAGTTTACTCCACACTCTGCGTCGTTCAGCGCCATGTTTTTTGATTTTCGATTCGCCTTCACCAAAGACTTTAAGTCCTGTTCTATCGATGACGAGATGCGCAATTTTTCTGCAAGTTGCTGTCTTAATGTTGATACTGACCGTCTGCGTGTGGCGACTAATAAGAGAGTAATCAGGGCAACGTAACTGCAACTTTATCAGCGTAAAAATAGAGTCAGTACGAAGTGATAGATTAAACACAGGTTTCATCATCAGGGTCGTCGTGATGGCCATATCGGTGTAGTGCAGTGGTCGGCTGCGACGTTCAGGATAGCTGTTATCAGTCCATTCGGCGATGGTTGACTCATCAAGCCGTATGGTCAGAGAACCGCGTTGTCTGAGGGCGTTGTTGCATTTGGACCAGTTGGTGGTTTTGAACTTTTGCTTTGACATAGAGAGTTGATGCTGAAGGAGTATAACGATCAGATCCGCCAAATCATTAAAAGTTCGATTTATTCAGCAAAGCTCATGGTGGGCTGAATCTGGCTACGTCCGATATACCTACCAAGCATCGGTCATGTAGAAGACAATATCAAATTGTCTCAGCAGAGCCAAAAGTCGCTGTAGCGTCAGTGCATTTCGAGGGCTCAAAGAAATGAGCAAGAACCTGCTTTCGAATACGGTCATACGCATAGAAGAGTCTGCGAGGATTGCCCTTACAACGAACAAATGACCGCGGTTCATCAGCTTCGCAGCAGATAACGACTTCGGCTCCAGGTTCGGTTCTACGTGTTGTTCTGGCTGTCTCGGTCCCAGTTTTTTAGATGGCGGAGGACAGTGCTGAGGCTGATATCAAGAGCTCGTGCTGTGTCACGACATGCGGAGTTGTTCATTGCCATATCAATAATGGATTGGTGGGTATTGGGTTTAGCCGCGTGATATTGAAAGCTGAGTTGGAAGGTTTTCAGGCGAGCTTGCAGCGATAGAGCTGAGCGCCTGAAGTGGAGTTACCATTACGGATAACACCTTGAGTTTTGGTGCAGCGGGGTAAAACGACAGCAATCTTTGCCATTTCTTATCCAAAAGGCGAATAATACAACGACACAAATTTGGAGTCACTACCGCGCAGCTCTTCTTAATGTATTGTTTGGAATAATAGCTTTAAGTTTGTAATTATCACTATTTTTAAATATATCAATACATTGAAAGCATCAAAACGCACTATAAGCAAATAGCTGTTATTAATAAATCGTATGAAAGAGTACAGTAAGAGGCTATCCGTCTACCTGGTCTTCCTTTAAGGAATTTGGTTTGTTATTTTAAATGCGGCGATTAATTCTATAGCAATGCGCGGCCATTAATGGTGGAGAATAAATTTCTCGTTCAGTTAGTATCAATCGTTGAAAGTGAAAAAGTTATTTTCATGGGATTTATATTATTTTTGTTTGGATTTTAAAAATAAAAATGCTTTAATTTTAATACTCTATAAAAATACTCGTCAATATTATATGTGGTGCGCGCACCTATAATTAATTGATTTTACATATCATTTCTGGAGAGCAATGTTTAATGGTTTACTTTCAAAGCATGAGTGTTGGGAAAATAAAATATAGTAGTATGTACTATTTTATTTTTTATTTTTTTACATCCCTGTGTGTTGGTGTTTTCATTCGTGACATCCCTGGGCAGCCACTGTTGTTTTCCACGATTGAAAATTTTTTTTCTTCACCTGAAGTGAAAAAGTTAGGGGATGCATCATCTTTTACGTTAGGTGCTTTAGATATATATTTCAATGGATGGATACAACCTGAGAACCAGTGGTTAGTAAAGCTTTGGCCTCCTGGATTCATGGTGACGGAGGGGAGTATGATCCTACCCACCATTAGTAGACACGCGACTAAGTGAGTAAACTCTCAACCAGAGGTGATTACTCATGACAAAACCAGCATCAACCCGCAAAACCGCCCGTAAACAGTACACACCTGAATTCCGCGATGAAGCCCTGAAACTCGCTGAACGCATTGGCGTCGCTGCTGCTGCCCGTGAACTCAGTCTGTATGGATCCCAGCTCTACAACTGGCGCAGTAAACAACAGCAACGGATGACATCCTCAGAGCGCGAGGATGAACTGGCGGTCGAAAATGCCCGCCTCAAGCGACAGCTGGCTGAACGGGATGAAGAGCTGGCCATTCTCCAAAAGGCCGCGACATACTTCGCGAAGCGCCTGAAATGAAGTATGTCTTCATCGAAAAGCATCAGGCTGAGTTCAGCATCAAAGCCATGTGTCGTGTGCTTCGGGTTGCGCGCAGCGGCTGGTATGCCTGGCGTATCCGCCGTTGTCAGATAAATCCACGCCAACAGTTCAGACTCGTTTGTGATGCTGCTGTGCGCAACGCATTCACTGAGGCAAAACAGCGCTATGGTGCGCCTCGTCTCGCTGTAGAGCTACCCGAATACAATATCAAAACCATTGCGGCCAGTCTGCGTCGTCAGGGATTACGGGCAAAAGCCAGCCGCAAATTCAGCCCGGTCAGCTACCGCGAACACGGTAAGCCGGTATCGGAAAACTTGTTGAAGCAAGACTTCATCGCCAGCGGTCCGAACCAGAAGTGGGCTGGCGACATCACTTACTTACATACAGATGAGGGCTGGCTGTATCTGGCGGTGGTGATTGACCTGTGGTCTCGTGCAGTTATTGGCTGGTCAATGTCCTCACGAATGACGGCGAAATTGGCCTGCGATGCGTTACAGATGGCGCTCTGGCGGCGTAAACGCCCAAAAAACGTTATCGTTCACACTGATCGCGGCGGGCAGTACTGTTCAGCGGATTATCAGGCATTACTGAAACGGCATTGCCTGCACGGTAGCATGAGCGCAAAAGGTTGTTGCTACGATAATGCGTGTGCGGAAAGCTTCTTTCATTCACTAAAAGTGGAATGTATCCATGGGGAGCGTTTTACCGGTCGTGAAATTATGCGGACGACGGTATTTAATTATATCGAGTGTGATTACAATCGCTGGCGTCGTCACAGTGCCTGTGGCGGTCTAAGCCCAGAACAATTTGAAAACGAAAACCTCGCTTAGGGCTGTGTCCACATTACGTGGGTAAGATCAGTATTCTTAAAATATTTGGCATAGATGCTCCCTTCATTTTTGTACTGCTTTTAATTAATTCTTCTCTCGTGGCAATAATGCTAGTGCTTATGAGGCTAAATTTATTAACAGTTTGTTCCTCTTCACTTGCTATGCTTTTGCCATTGATACCTTTTCTTTTTCCTGTAGTTAGAATGTTTTTGCTAGAACCAAGTGGTATTATTCTTGGAGAGGGATTTTCTATTGCATTATTTATGATATCAATGCTATTGATGCCATTGGCGATCAAGGACAAATCATTAAAATGTAGTATGTTGTCAGGAGTGACCCTTGCCTTAGCGGCCTATTTTAGGTCTCAATTTGAATTGATAGTGTCAGTTTTAACTTTAATGGCTATATTATGTGGTGTTGCATATTTACTTTTTTTTAAAACGAGGATGAATAAAGTAGATCAGCTGTATATGGCTGGGGTTATTAAGAGAATTGCTATAATATTACTTATTACCAATGCGGTAATGATGCCATGGCGAATTCATAATTTATATGAGCCGAGTACTGGAAATTTGTCTTGGGTTCAAACACAAACGCTTGTTTTTACAAATGCGGGTAGAACAGACAATGATCTGATAGAGAATGGGGGCGGTTGGATTGTTAAGGGAGGGGGGAATATTGCATGTAAATTAGAACGAAATTATTGTGGTAAATCTGATAAGACTGAATTTTATAAAACATTCATTCGTCACCCAATTGATTGGGCTATGTATAAATATAATATTCTTCCTAATTACTGGTTTTCTTCTTTACAGAACTGGACTTCTGCCGATACACCTGCGACTACAATTGACAAGATGATAAATTCTGTCATTTTGTTTTTTTGTGTTGCCAATATCTTTCTTCTAATCAGAATGCGTCGGCACCATGATTTCCCCATCTACTTTTGGCAATGCTTTTCATTTTATTCCTGCTCATTTATTATTTTTATTCTTGTTCATTTTGAAGTGCGTTATTTTTATTCATTGAAAATTTATGTAATATTTATGTTTTTGTTGTTTTTTCCCAATGCTTGTAGATGTTCAAGGCCAATGATAAATTCACTTCAGTCAAAGCAAATTGCGTGGTTTCGATATGAGTAATATTTATTTGTCAATTGTCATTCCGGTTTATAGAGCTGCAGATTGTTTGCAACCACTGTACTCACGTCTTATCGCTGTAATGACTGAATTATCCTTATCTTTCGAAATCATCTTTGTAGAGGATTGCGGAGGTGATCACTCATGGGATATTATTAGTGAGCTTGCATTGATTGATTCTCGGGTTCATGGATTACGCATGAGCCGTAATTATGGGCAACATAATGCCTTGTTAGCGGGGGTTCGCTATGCCTCTGGAGAGGTAATTATAACGTTGGATGATGATTTGCAGCATCCTCCTGAGGAAATTCCGAAGTTATTATCCCATCTGACAGATGATTTTGACGTTGTTTACGGACCTCCTGAGCGTGAACAACATGGTATATTTCGTGATTTAGCTTCTAGAGTCACAAAAATCGCCTTGCAGAGTGCGATGGGCGCGGAAACAGCTCGTAATATCAGTGCATTTAGGGTTTTTCGGACTAGCCTTAGAAAGGCTTTTGATGATTATCGAAGTCCATCAGTTAATATTGACGTATTGTTAACATGGGGGACAACCCGCTTTGGAGTATGTCCATTACGACATGACACTAGAAAATATGGTGAGTCAGGTTATGGGCTCAGAAAATTGTTATCTCATGCTTTCAACATGATTACAGGTTTTTCCACTATACCTCTAAAAATTGCAAGTATGATTGGTCTTTTATTTACGCTTTTTGGTGGTGTAATACTTGCATATGTTGTTTTCCGTTACTTATTTTCCGCGGGTGGAGTCCCGGGATTTCCTTTTCTAGCCTCTATTATATCTATTTTTTCTGGTGCGCAGTTGCTTGCTTTAGGCATAATTGGTGAGTATTTAGGGCGAATTTATCAGCGCTCCATGGAGCGTCCAGCGTATTCTTTGCGGACAATTACTTCCACGAGAGAACTACATGATGTGTGACTAAATTACAATGGTTGGTGCTTGGTAACCGTTTATCGACTGATTTAGTGGGTAAGTGATAAAGATAGTATTTCATTGGAAATGTTGTGATGCTTGGTTGTATTATTGATTGTCAATTTTTACGCTTTGTTATTGTTGGCCTTGTCTCAAATAGTATACTTTTTATTGCTTATTTATTTCTTACTAAATGTGGAGTGGATAGTAAAATTGCAATGACAGCCTTGTATGTAATTGGCGTGTTTCAAAGTTTTATATTAAATAAAAAGTGGACATTTTCCCATGGTGGGAAAAATATGAGTGGCTTTGTCGCTTATATCTGTTTGTATGCCATTGGATATCTGCTTAATTTGTGGGCTCTATTTTTATTGGTTGATAAATTAAACTTCCAACATCAATGGGTTCAAGGCCTAATTACAGTTTTATTGGCTGGTTTCTTTTTTTTAGCCCAGAAATTTATTGTTTTTAAAAGTGATAATCAATGAATTTGTTGTGTTTGGCGTGCGGAGCTTGCAAATTTTTATTTTTGAGTGTGTGAGTTTGGCTTATGGGGTTTTTCTCGATGATTAAGGATAAAAAAGAGAGACTGTTGATAACTGGAGCTAGTGGTTTTATTGGCCGCTCTTTGGTTGAACGCTTGAAAGATCAATTTGATATTGTCGCTGTCTCTCGACAAAAAAAATATTTTTCTAATGTTTATTCAATTGGCGTTGGGGATATTACAGGTAGAACCAATTGGTCTTGCATATTAAAAGGTGTTGATGTGGTTGTTCATTTGGCTGCTTTAGCACATAAAAAGAAAAGCGAAGTTAATGATGAGTTATACATGGATGTCAATGTTGACTCAGCAGTTAATTTGTTTGTTCAGGCAGAGAAGAGTGGTGTAAGAAGATTCATTTTTATGAGTTCAATATCGGTGATAGGAAGCAGGACCACACATACTCCTTTTAGTGAGCAATCAGTATGTAATCCTGATGGGATATATGCGAGATCAAAATTTCAAGCGGAGCAGGCCCTGCTACATATAGCTCATCAATCTCCCATGGAGTTAGTTATCGTTAGACCACCTTTAGTCTTTTCTCCAGCGGCTCCAGGTAATATAGCTAAATTGTGTCGGTTGTTGAAAACATGTCCAATACTACCATTTGGCCTCGTTAATAATAAAAAGAGCTTTGTATCTATAGATAATTTGTTGGGGTTTATTGAATCGTGTATTGTAAGTGCTGCTGCAAGTGGACAAACTTTTGTAGTGGCTGATGATAGAGTTTTATCAACAAAGCAGCTAGTTATGATTTTGGCTGAGGAGTTGGATGTGAGAGTTTTTTTTATTCCTGTTCCTGTGGTGTTAATGAGATTTCTTATGTACTCGTTGGGAAAGAAATTTCTATATAATCAGTTGTTCGGTGATTTGGTTATAGATAGTTCCAAAGCAAAGAAATTATTGTCTTGGAAAGCAAGTCTGTAACTATTAATCGGTGGAATGAACGGGGACATTTGGTCTATATTAAGTTTTGCACCATGGGACGAGGGGCGGAGTCTGTTATATGTCATTTAGAATCTGCTGATGCAATTACTAACGGCGGTTTGTTTTTGCGTAGGGCCTAAAATTGATGGTCGACCACAATATTATCAATGTATTGAAACGGAAAATGGGTTTTATTGTTTCTAGGGAAAATATTTTCAATTAAAATGATTCTTGTTGCTGTCGAGGTTTCGCTGGTTTTTGAATTGTTAAGGCATGAATGTGCTATTAATACTTGAGTGCATAAGATTGTCTAGTATATGTGAAAGGTTAAAGCAGTGATTGAAATAAAAACTTATCAATATAGCGGGGAGGGTGTTTTTTACTGATTGCATGATACTGACCTTTCCCCCAAAATTAAGACCATGACATTGATGAGATTTCCAATACACTGAGGTTAATGGAGGTCTCAAAA